>JBOHPM010000403.1:0-3592 GCA_050731715.1 Candidatus Rokuibacteriota bacterium | reverse complement strand
GCCTCGCGCCCGATCGTGATCGCCTCGTCGACCGCGGCCAGCAGCGTGGCCCCCTCGCCCCGGATGTGGCTGGCGTACAGGCCCCGGCGCCGCCCGCCCTGCGCCACCGCGATGATCTCTTCGGTCGTCGCATAGGAGCCCGGCGCGTAGATGAGACCGGTCGAGAGCCCCCAGGCTCCGTCCTCGATGGCCTGGCCGAGCAGCCGCTGCATCTGCGTGAGCTCTCGCTCGTCCGGCGGCCGGCGGGCGAAGCCCATGGTGGCAATGCGGAGCGTGCCGTGCCCGACGAGCTGGATCACGTTGAGGGCCGTGCCCTCGGCGTCGAACGCGTCGAGGTACTCGCCCACGGACCGCCAGCGGAGATCCATACCGCCCGGCAGATGCAGGGCGAAGCCACGGAGGTCTTCGAGGTGCTCGGTGGAGACCGGGGCCGGGGAGAAGCCACAGTTGCCGACGACCTCGGTCGTCACGCCCTGGCGGATCTTGGACTCGGCCCGGCGGTTCTCCCACAAGCGCCAGTCCGAGTGGGAGTGCATGTCGATGAAGCCCGGCGCCACCACGCGGCCGGCGGCATGGGTCGTGCGCCCGGCCGCGGACCGGGACAGATCGCCCAGGGCCACGATGGTCTCGCCCCGGATGCCGACGTCCGCGCGCCCGCCGGCCGTGCCCGTCCCGTCGATCACGGTCGCGCCCTCGATCTTGAGATCGAGCTGCTCCGTCATGTAGTTCCCACCACCGCTGCTCTCTCCCTCCGCATCACAGCGGTGGGCGCGCGGTGAAGTTCAGCACACGCTCGCACCAGGCAGCGACCGCGAGGAGCCGACTCGAGGCGCCGGCAGCCTGGACGAGCTGGACCGCGTAGGGCAGCCCCGACGGGGACAACCCACTGGGCAGCGTGATCGCCGGCACGCCGGCGTTGCTCCACGGCGCGCAGAACGAGCCATCGCCGGTGGAGGCCAGGCCGGCGGGGGCCGGCGACGGCGCCGTCGGCATGATCAGCGCGTCGTGGGCCGCCAGCAGCGGCATGATCTCGTCGCGAAAGGCCAGACGGCGCCGATTGGCGCGCGCGTACTCGGTGGCCCCGCGCTTGAGGCCGGCCTGGACCAGTGCCCCCATCTCCGGGCCATAGTCGCCCTCGTGGGCCGCGAAGAACTCCTCGTGGTAGGCGGCCGCCTCGACCTCCAGGACGATGGCGCTGGCCTCACGACCCGCCGCGTACGACGGGGGCAGCGTGACGGCGACGATCTCGGCGCCGGCCGCGGCAAAGCGGTCGGTCGCCGCCCGCACGTGCGCGACCATGTCGGGCGCGGCGGTCGCCAGTGCCGACGGCGCCCAGGCCAGACGCGGTCGCGGGACAGCGACCAGCTCGAGCTCGCGATCGATCAGCACGCCGAGGGCCAGCGCCACGTCCGACACGGAGCGGGCGAACACGCCGACATGATCCAGCGACCAGGCCAGGGGGACGACGCCATCGACGGGCACGAGCCCGTGGGTACCCTTGAAGCCCGCGACCCCGCAGTAGGCGGCGGGACGCAGGACGGAGCCCACCGTCTGGGAGCCCAGGGCCAGCGGGACCATGCGGCTGCCGACGGCGGCCCCCGAACCCGCCGACGAACCGCCCGGCGTGTGGCCACGGTTCCACGGATTGCGGGTCGGCGAGGGGTCGCGGTAGGCGAACTCCGTCGTCACCGTCTTGCCCAGAATGATGGCCCCTGCCGCGCGCAGGCGGGCCACGCAGGTTGCATCCGTCGCGGCGCGTCGGTGGGCCCAGGCTCGCGCCCCGAAGGTAGTCGGCATGCCGGCCACGTCGATGATGTCCTTGATCCCCACGGGCACGCCATGCAGCGGCCCGACGAGCTGCCCAGCCCGCGCCTGGGCCTCGCGTTCGCGGGCCCGGTCGAGCGCGCCGGCCTCGTCGAGGTGAACCCACGCGCGCAGCTCGCCGTCCAGGGCCTTGATGCAAGCCAGGCACGCCTCCACGAGGGCCACGGGCGACAGCCGGCCCTCCCGGATCGCCTGCGCCGCGTCGCGGGCGCCCAGGTCAGTGGAGAGCATCGAGCACCTCGGCAACGACCTCGAACCGGCCGAACGACGGCATCAGATAGACGCCGGCATAGCGGCGGCGGATGGCTTGCGTGAGGTCCTGGGCCATCTCGACGCCGAACCGGAGGGCGCCCTCGCCGGCGGACTTGAGCCGGGCCCGCACGGCCTCAGGGATCGTGATCCCCGGCACCTCGTTGTGGAGGAACTCGGCGTGCCGCAGGCTGTGCAGCGGCAGCACGCCGACCAGCACGGGGACCGGCGAGCCCCCCGCCCGCTCCAGAAAACGATCCAGCACCTGCAGATCGTAGACCGGCTGGGTCTGAACCCAGCGCGCTCCCGCCGCCACCTTGCGCTGAAAGCGCTCGATCTCGCGGCCCGTGTCGGGCGCTGAGGGATCCAGCGCGGCCCCGTAGCAGAAGCTGGTCGGCTCACCGATACCGTTGCCGGTGGCGTCCTGGCCTTCGTTCATTCGCCGGAGGATCTCCATGAGGCCGACGGCGTCGACGTCGAAGACCGCGGTGGCGTTGACGTAGTCGCCGGCCCGGGGCGGATCACCCGTCATGGCCAGGATGTTCCGGATGCCGAGGGCATGCCCCCCGAGCAGATCCGCCTGGATCCCCATGAGGTTCCGGTCACGACAGGTGAAGTGCATGTTGATGTCGAGGCCGGTGGCCTCGCGCACCAGGATCGCCGTGGGCAGCACGGCCATGCGGACGCGGCCCAGGGAGCCGTCGTTGATGTCCACGACCTCCACCCCCCGCTCCTTGAGGAGCTTGGCCCCCTGTATCAGCTTCTCCACGCTGTGCCCGCGGGGCGGGTCGAGCTCGACGGTGACGATGAAGTCGCCGGCGTCGAGCTTGCGGCCGAGCAGCGTGGGGGCGCTGGCGGTCCGGAGGCCCGAGGTCTCCAGCGCCTCGCGCGCTCGCACGCTGATCGCCGGGGGGCCGGCCTGCCGGCGTACCGGCGCCCGCCGATCGACGGCTTCGCGCATGGCCGCGATGTGTAGCGGCGTGGTGCCGCAGCAGCCACCCACGATCCGCGCTCCAGCCTGCAACATCCGGCCCGCCCACTCCGCCATGTAGGCCGGTGACGAGAGGTACATCAGGCGCTCGTCGACACGACTGGGCAGGCCGGCGTTGGGCTGGATGGCCAGCGGCACGCCACCAGCCTCGGGCAGCATGTGCTCCAGCACCTCGTGAAGGACGCTCGAGCCTACCGAGCAGTTGGCTCCGAGCGCAGCCACGCCCAGCTCACACAGCGCCCGCGCCACCTCGCCCCCCGTACGGCCGGTGAAGGTCACACCCTCGTCGGTGAACGCCATCTGGGCGACGATGGGCAGGTCGGTCACCGAGCGGATGGCCTGGATGGCCAGCGTGATCTCGGCCAGGTCGGAGAACGTCTCCACCACGAAGCCGTCGACCCCACCCTCCAGCAGCGCCTCGGCCTGCTCGCGGAACGCCGCCTGGGCTTCCTCGCCCGTGACCGTGCCCAGGGGGACCAGGTACTTGCCCAGCGGCCCCAGGGAGCCCAACACGAGCACGTCGCGCCC
>JBOHPM010000402.1:0-3603 GCA_050731715.1 Candidatus Rokuibacteriota bacterium | reverse complement strand
GCTGATGACCGCGAGAATCTCCGCCGTGGCCGTCTGCTGCTCCAGGGCCTCGGTCAGCTCGGCGTTTCTGGCCTGCACCTCCTTGAAGAGCCGGACGTTCTCGATGGCGATGACGGCCTGGTCGGCGGAGGTCTGGAGGAGCTCGATCTGCTGGCTGGTGAAGGGTTGAGCGACCGGGCGAAAGATCGAGATTGTTCCGATGGGGTTTCCCTTCAGCAGAAGCGGAACGGCCAGCACGGTCCGGCCGGTGGTCCGAATCTGGATGGCCGGTCCCCGGTAGTGCGGGTCCTGAAGGACATCCGGAATGTGGATCGGTTGCCGCTCGAGGAATGCCCGGCCGACCGCGCTGTCCCGCGTCGGGCGCACGGCGATGTGCTGCAGATCTGTCAGCATCTCACCCGTGAGGTTGTGGTGGGCGACGACCGGCAAGAACTCGCCATCGTACCGGCGGATATGACCCCGAGTCGCTCCGGCCAGTTTCACGGCGCTGGCGACCACGGCATCGAGCACCGGCTGCAGGTCGGTCGGCGACTGTGCGATGACACGAAGCACCTCGCTAGTCGCCGTCTGCTGCTCCAGGGCCTCAGTGAGCTCGCGGTTGCGGGCCTGCAGCTCGGTGAAGAGGCGCACGTTCTCGATGGCAATGACGGCCTGGTCGGCGAACGTTCGCAGGAGCGCGATCTGCTGGTCGGAGAAAGGGCGAACCTCGCTTCGGCGAACCTGGATGTTGCCGATGGCGATGCCTTCTCGCAGCAGCGGCAGGCTAAGGGTCGTCCGGTGCCCACGCTGCCGGGCGATCGCGCTGCCTTCCGGGAACTCCGCCGCCTCGGTTTGCAGGTCCGGGATGTGAAACAGCCGGCGCTCGATAACGGTGCGGCCGCCGAGCGTGCCGCGGTGAAGCGGCACGTCGCCGGCGGGCATGGGGCCATGGTGAGCGACGAGCCGCAAGACGTCTCCCTCGACGCGCAAGACCATGGCATCGAAGGCTTCGCACAGCCGGGCCGAGCTGTCCGCGATCGCGCTGAACACGGGCTGCACGTCGGTCGGCGAGCTGGAGATCACTCGGAGAATCTCACTGGTGGCCGTCTGCTGGTCCAGCGCCACCATCAGCTCTCGATTGCGGATCTGCAGCTCGGTGAAGAGGCGGACGTTCTCGATGGCGATGACGGCCTGGTCGGCGAAGGTCTGCAGGAGCGCGATCTGCGGCTCGGTGAAAGGTCGAACCTCAGTGCGCCGAAGATCGAGCGTGCCAATGGCGACGCCTTCGCGCAGGAGCGGAACGCTCAGGATGGTGCGGAAGCCGCGCTCCCGCGCGTTCCTACTGGTCTCGGGGAACTCCTCCGACTCGGCGAGGGCGTCGGCGACCTGGACCGGCTGGCGATCCAGCAGCGCGCGTCCGGCCACCCTGCTGCGAGTCACGGGGAAATCAGCATGTGAAGAGGGGATCGGGCCATAGTGAGCGGCGTGGCGGAGGCCGTCATCGTCCAGTCGACGAATGACGGCGTCGTAAGCGGCGCAGACGCGCGTGGCGCTCTCGGCCACCGCATCCAACACAGGTTGGAGCTCAGTCGGTGAGCTGCTGATTACGCGAAGGATCTCGCTGGTGGCCGTCTCGCGCTCCAGGGCCTCGGTTAGCTCGCGGTTTCTGACCGCCAGCTCATCCGCTAGACGCGCGTTCTCGATGGCGACGGCCGCCTGATCGGCGAACGTCTTGAGCAGGCTGATCTGCTTGGGCGTGAACGGGCGGACGACGGTGCGGCGAATCGCGATGCCGCCCACGGCGGCCCCGTCCAGAAGTAGCGGGGTCGCCACCACCGTGCGAATCCCGCTGGCGTGCTGGACCGCAGGGCTTGCCGGAAACTGCTTCCGGACCATTTTCAGATCTCGCACATGCAGCGTCTGCCGATCGAGGATGGCGCGCCCCATGACGCTTTGGCGATTGATGGGGGGCGTACCGGTGTAGCGGAGGGCGCCATGCTGAGCCGCAACGCGGAGCTGCTCGCCCTCCACGAGGAAGATCAGGCAGTCCTTGGCCTCGCAAAGCGTGGCCGCGGTCCTGGCGACCTCGGTCAGGATGTCCGAGAGACCATTGCGCGAGCGCCCCATGCCTTCCTCCGGGAGCGTGGGTCGATGCGACGGCGACTCAGCCCGAGAGCGTAGCCGCCCGCATTCAACCGGTCAACCGGCGGGCCCCCCGCAGCGCCCAAGCCCCGCGCTGCCCGATGTGGTAGGATGTTTCGTCATACCCGGGGAGGAAGCGTGCCGAAGACGAAAGTCGCGATCACGCTCGATGCCGAGCTGCTTGATCGAGTCGACGAGCTGGTCGCCCGGCGAGAGTTCCGCAATCGAAGTCAAGCCATCGAGAGCGCGCTCGCCGAGAAGCTGGCGCGGGCGCGACGCACGCGGCTGGCGAGGGAGTGCGCCAAGCTCGACCCCAAGGACGAGCAAGCGCTGGCCGAGGAGGGTCTTGCCGGAAGCGCGGACTCGTGGCCCGAATACTGAGGGGCGAGATCCGCTGGGCCGACCTCAGTCCGGTTCGCGGCCGAGAGCAGGCCGGCCTTCGGCCGGTTCTGGTCCTGAGCCACGACGTGTTCAATGAGCGCTCCGGGACGGCCATTGCCGTCGCGCTGACCAGTCGGGAACCGCGCGGCGGCTTTCCGCTCACGCTGGAGAGCCGTGCCCCCGGTCTTCCCAAGCGATCGTGGGTTCGGATCAGCCAGGTCCGGACGCTGTCCGTAGAACGGATCGGGCGGCGGTTGGCGCGCGCCGCTGCTGAGGAGATCGATCGCGTCGTTGAAGGGCTCAACGAGATCATCGGCTGACGTTGTGGTATGAATGCTGCGGAGGCCATCCATGAAGAAGACCGCCCTGCTCGCCCTCGGCCTGCTGCTCCTGCTCGCCGCCCCGGCGGCCGCCCAGAAGAAGACGCTGGTCGTCGCGCTCAACCAGGATCCCGACATCCTGGATCCCACGCTGGCCCGGACCTACGTGGGGCGGATCGTGTTCTCGCAGATCTGCGAAAAGCTTTACGAGATCGACGAGCAGCTCCGCATCCATCCCCAGCTCGCCGCCGACATGCCGCAGATCACGGACGGCGGCCGGACGGTGACGATCAAGCTGCGGTCCAACGTGAAGTTCAACGACGGCACGGCCCTGGACGCCGAGGCCATGCGGTTCTCGCTGGACCGACACCGCACCCTCAAGGGCTCGAGCCGGGCCAGCGAGCTGGCGCCGGTGGAGGCGGTGGAGGTGGTCGATCGCCTCACGGTGCGCCTGCGGCTCAAGGCGCCGTTCTCGCCGCTGCTGGCCCAGCTGACCGACCGGGCGGGGATGCCGGTGTCGCCGGAGGCGGTCAAGAGGCTGGGGGACAAATTCGGCACGGCGCCGGTCTGTGTGGGGCCCTGGCAGTTCGCCGAGCGGGTGCCGCAAGACCGCATCGTAGTGGAGCGGTCGCCCCACTACTTCGATCCGGCCCGGGCGAAGTTCGACCGCGTCATCTTCCGCATCATGCCCGACGACAACGTACGCCTGGCCAACCTCAAGTCCGGCGACATCGACATCATGCACATGGTCTCGCCGACCGACGCCACCGCGCTCAAGCGC
>JBOHPM010000401.1:0-3605 GCA_050731715.1 Candidatus Rokuibacteriota bacterium | reverse complement strand
ATGACGGGGTCCGCCTGGGCGCGGGGCAGCTCCGCCACCAGCGCGGCAGCCGCCGCCGCCGGAATCGCCGGGAGCTGGGCCAGACGCTCGAGCAAGGGCAGGTCGTTGGCCATCCCTCATCCTCCTGCGCGAGTGGGCTCGCGCTGGACCTCGGCCCGGGCCAGGTCGCGGGCCCGCCCCGGCGGCACCAGGAAGGCGGCGGCCAGCGCCGCGACGCATACCACGAGCCCGACGACGAACACGCCATGGAGCGCGGCCTCCAGCGACAGCCCCGCGGCCAGCCGCCGGGCCATCACGGCGCCCATCAGGCTGAGGCCAAGGGCGCCCCCGACGGTGCGGAAGAACTGCGTCATCGACGTCGCGATCCCGAGCTCGGACCGGGGCACGGCGCTCTGGACGGCGATCAGCATGGGCACCATGTTCATCCCCATTCCGACCCCGGCCAGCAGCATGTCCCGCATCGCGGTACCCGGAGTGAGGCCCGCGTCCCAGCGGGTGAGAAGGCCGAACGCGGCGACGAGGCAGAGCATGCCGATCATCACCACGATGCGATAGCCGATCTTGAGCACCAACCGGGCGCTGATGACCGACAGGGTTACCCAGCCCAACACGAAGGGCGTCAGCACGAAGCCGGCCTGGGTCGCCGACGTGCCCGCCACGGACTGTAGAAAAAGGGGCACGAAGGAGATCGCGCCGAACATGGCCACGCCGGCCAGGAAGCCGGTGACGGTGGCCGCCACCACGACCCGGTTGGCGAACAGGGGCAACGGAACGATCGGCTCGCGAGCCCGGCGCTCGACAGGGACGAACACGGCCAGGGCCAGCACCCCGAGGGCCAGGGGCCCGGCGACGTCGGGACGGGTCCAGGACACGGTCCGACCGGCCTCGACGACGCCCAGGAGGATCGCCGAGACGCCGAGGGTGAAGAGGGCCACTCCCGCATAGTCGATGGTCGGGCGCCGTAGCGCTGGCCTTTCACCGCGCAGCGCAGTGGCGAGCAGGACCATGGCCACCACCCCGAACGGCAGGTTGACGTAGAAGACCCAGCGCCAGGACGCGTGGTCGGTCAAGAGTCCGCCGACCAGCGGCCCCAGGAGCGAGGCGACGCCCCACACCCCGGAGATGTAACCCTGCAGCCGGGCCCGCCGCTCGAGGCCGAACAGGTCGCCGACGATGGTCATGCCGATCGTCATCAACGAGCCGGCGCCCAGCCCCTGGAGCATCCGGAACAGGACGAGCTCCCCCATCGTGCGTGCCGCGCCCGACAACGCGGAGCCGAGCAGGAACAGGGTCAGGCCGGCCAGGTAGGTGGAACGCCGGCCGAAGAGATCGGAGAGTCGGCCCCAGAGGGGCATGGCCACCGTGGAGGTGAGCAGGAACCCCGAGAAGACCCACGAGTAGATGTGCAGGCCCCCCAGGTGTTCCACGACCTTCGGCATCGCCGTGGCCACCACCGTGGATTCCAGCGCGGCCAGAAAGATCGAGAGCACGATGCCGGCCAGGGCCCGCCGGCGGTGCGCGTGCTCCATCAGTGCCCGCCCGTGCAGCTGGCGCACCGGCAGAGCGCGCGAAGCTCGCCATAGGGATAGAGGCTGGCGTGCGTGTCGGCCCACACGACCCGCAGTCCCTCAGCGGTACGCGTGATTTCTGTCGGCCAGGCCATCGGCGCGGTGAGAACGTCGGCGCCCTCGCAGGCGCCGCAGGCGCAGGCCCGGCGCAGCGGCTCGAAGGGATAGATGGAGCCGTGATCGTCCGCCCAGGTGACGCCGACCGCATAGCGCCCCACCAGGTGGACGTCCTTGGGGACGTTGGGGTCGGGCTGCCCGAGGAGCGGCAGTAGTCTGCGGTTCATGTCCCACCCCCGGCCGCCGACTGCTCCATCCGCAGGCCCGCGAGCAGGTAGTGCACGCCCAGGTTCTGATAGGGTCCCCAGGCCCGGGCCCGTCGTCGGATCGCCTCCTCGCCCGCCAGACGGCCACGTCCGTAGTACCGCGCGAACGCCTTGCGCACCCCCAGGTCGCCGGCCGCGCACACGCCGCCGCGCCCCAGGCAGCGGGCGAGAAACCAGTCCGCCGTCCAGCGACCCAGCCCGTGCAGCGCGGTGAGACGGGCGATGACCTCGGCGTCGGCGGCACGGGCAAGGGCCTCGGCCTCCAGGGTCCCCGCCGCGATGGCGTGGGCGACCCCCCGGATGGCCACCGCCTTCGTCTGCGAGAACTGCATGGCGCGCAGCGTGGCCACGCGGGCGCGGGCCAGCACCCGGGGCTCGGGAAATGCCCAGACGGTGTCGCGCCCGAGCCGGGCCGGCTCTCCGAAGCGCCGCACGAGACGGGCCCGCAGCGCGAAGGCGAACGTGAGATTCACCTGCTGGGCGCAGATCGCACCGACCAGCATCTCCAGCGCGGTGGGGGCCAGCGTCGGCCGAAGCCCGTAGAGGGGCTCGATGAGCCTGGCCAGCACGGGATCAGCCTTGGCCATCCGATAGAAGCCGGGGAGATCGAAGCCCAGGCCGAAGATCGCGCGCACCTCCCGCCCGATGGCGGCGACAGTGGCCGGGCCGCGAGCCCCGGGGACGTGGATGTCGAGCCGGGGCTGCTCCACGGTACCGCCGCCGCGGACTTCGTACGGGACGAGCCGGCCTGCGAGTCTCAGGACTCGACGGAATACCGCGCCGTCCACGCGGTTGGCGGGATCCTCGCCCCAGATCCGATACCGGGCCAGCGTGGCGCGCACGTCGAGCGGTCCGTCGGGATTCAGGATGATCTTCACGGGGAGGTCACGCGGGGATCAAGTGTATCAGAGCGACCCGGCCTCCTCGCCGACGCCGGGGCCCGGTCAGAACGGCTGGGGCTGGCGGTGGAGCTCTGCGATGTTCTCGAAGCGGGCGTACTGGGGCAGGAACACGACCTTCACCGTGCCCACCGGACCGTTCCGCTGCTTGCCGATGATCAGCTCGGTGATATTCGCCTCGTCCGGGGGCAGATCCTCCTTGTAGAGACTGGGCCGGTAGAGGAACAGAATGAGGTCGGCGTCCTGCTCGAGCGCGCCAGATTCTCTCAAGTCGCTCAACTGGGGTCGGAAGTCCCGGGTGGCCCGCGATTCCACGGCCCGGGAGAGCTGCGACAGCGCGACCACCGGCACGCTGAGCTCCTTGGCCAACGCCTTGAGCGACCGCGAGATTTCCGAGATCTCTTGTTGCCGGCTTTCCATGGACGCCCGGCCCCGCATGAGCTGCAGGTAGTCGATGACGAGCAGGTCCAGCCCGTGCTCGGCCTTCATCCGGCGCGCCTTGGCCCGGGCCTCGAGCACCGTCAGGCCGGGTGAGTCATCGATGAAGATCGCGGTCTCGCTCAGCCGCCCGGCGGCGGCGGTGAGGCGATGCCAGTCGGAGGACGACAGACGGCCGGTGCGCACGCCCTGGGAGTCCACCTTGGCCTCCGAGCAGAGCATGCGCTGGACGAGCTGGGGCGCCGACATCTCCAGGCTGAGGACCAGCACCTTCCCCCCCAGCGCGATCCCGACATGCTGCGCGATGTTGAGACAGAATGCGGTCTTCCCCATACTCGGGCGTCCGGCGATGATGATGAAGTCCGCGGGCTGCAGGC
>JBOHPM010000400.1:0-3611 GCA_050731715.1 Candidatus Rokuibacteriota bacterium | reverse complement strand
GACCGACGGAGGCCGGATCGTCTTCGACGGCGCGGACATTACGGCGTTTCCGGCCTACCGGCGGACCCGGCTCGGGATCGCGCGAAGCTTTCAGATCCCCAAGCCCTTCATCAGCATGACCGTGCTCGAAAACCTCATGATCCCGATCGAGTACGCCAGGCTCGGCCATCACGACGGTGTGGCGGACGAGGCCATGAACATCCTCGCCCAGGTCGGCCTGGCGGCCAAGGCCCACGTGCTGTCGAACGCGCTGACGCAGATCGAGATGCGCAAGCTCGAGCTGGCGCGGGCGATGGCGGCCCGGCCGAAGCTGCTCGTCTCCGATGAGGCGATGGCTGGCCTGTCCAGCGCTGAGGTCGACGATATCCTCGCCATCCTCTTCCAGCTCAACGGGCAGGGGATCACCGTCATCATGATCGAGCACATCATGCGGGCGGTCATGCGCTTCTCGGAGCGGGTCGCCGTCCTGGACGCCGGCGAGAAGATCGCCGAGGGCTCGCCGGATCAGATCCTCGGCAACAAGACCGTGGAGCGCGCCTACCTTGGCGAGTAGGCTCGTGATCCGCGACGTCGAGGCCGGCTACGGCGCGGTCCGGGTCCTGCACGGCGTGTCCATCGAGGTGCGCGAGGGCGAGACGGTCGTGCTCCTCGGCACCAACGGCAACGGCAAGAGCACGCTCATCAACTGCGTCATGGGCGTGGTCCGGCCCGGCGCCGGGGAGATCTTCGTGGAGTTCGACGGACAGCGGATCGACCTGATCGGCCGGGCCCCGGAGGAGATCGTCAGCCTGGGCATCGCGCTCGTCCCCGAGGGGCGTCGGCTCTTCCCGAAGCTGACGGTGGAAGAAAATCTCCTCCTGGGCGCCTACCGGATGCAGGCCCGCCGGGCCATCGGCCGCAATCTCGCGTTCTGCTTCGAGGCCTTTCCGGTCCTCCGCGAGCGTCGGCGGCAGCTCGCCGGGAGCATGAGCGGGGGTGAGCAGCAGATGCTGGCGATCGGGCGGGCCCTGATGGCGGCCCCCCGGATGCTGCTCGTGGACGAGCCCTCGGTGGGATTGGCGCCCGTCCTGGTGTCCCGGGTGATCGCGAAAATCAAGGAGCTCAAGGAGCAGTACCAGCTCACCGTGCTGATGGCCGAGCAGAACTTCAATCAGGCCACCCGGATCGCCGATCGCGGTTACATCATTGTCCACGGGCAGATCGAGTTCGAAGGGCGCAGCACGACCGAGCTCAGGGAACACGAGCTGGTGAAGAAGTATTACCTCGGAGTCTGAGCTGTCCCGGCCGGCCGCGGGCTACGTGGGAGCCAGCGTCAAGCGTGCCGACGACCCCCGGCTCCTCAGCGGGCGCGGCCGCTACGTGGACGACCTCGGCCTGCCGCGCATGGTGCACGTGGGCTTCCTACGCAGTCCGCATCCCCACGCGGACATTCGTCGCCTGGACGTCGAGGCGGCGCGCCGCGCCCCCGGCGTGGTGGCGACCCTGACGGGCGACGAGGCCGCGACGCTTTGCAAGCCGTACCGGGGCGTCCTTCTCCACTACCGGGGGATGAAGACGGGGGCGATCCTGCCGCTGGCGCGCGATCGGGTCCGCTGCGTGGGCGAGCCGGTGGTGGCGGTGGTCGCGGAGAGCCGGGCCGCCGCGGAGGACGCCGTGGCCATGATCCGCATCGAGTACTCGCCCCGCGCGGCTCTGCTCACGCCCGAGCAGGCGGGAGCGCCGGGGGCGCCCCTCATCCACGACGATCTCGGCGACAATGTCATCTACGAAACGGAGCTGAATGCCGGTGACGTCGCCCAGGCCTTCGCCGGGGCCCACCGCGTCTACAGCCGTACCTTCCGCATGGGGCGCCACACCGGCGTGCCCCTGGAACCCCGGAGCCTGATCGCCGAGTTCGAGCCCGCCACGCGCGCGCTGACGGTGTGGATGTCCACCCAGGTGCCGCACATGATGCAGGCGGTGCTGGCCGACCTCTTCGGACTGCCCGAGCACCGGGTGCGGGTGATCGCTCCCGACGTGGGCGGCTCCTTCGGCATCAAGATCCACGTCTACCAGGACGACATGGCCGCGGTGGCCCTGGCCCTGCGCCTGGGCCGTCCCGTCAAGTGGGTGGCCAGCCGACGCGAGTCCTTCCTCAGCGACATCCATGCCCGCGAGCAGACGATCGCGGTGGAGGTCGCCGTGGCCGACGACGGCAGGCTGCGAGGCATGCGCGGGCACATCGTGGCCGCGGTGGGACCGTACTCGGCCTACCCGCGGTCCAGCGTGGTGGAGGGCGGCCAGGTGCTCCGGCTGCTGCCCGGCCCGTATCGGCTGGGCGCCTACCAGGCGTGGCTGCAGGTGATCGCCCAGAACAAGGTCATCACGTCGCAGTATCGGGCTGTGGGCCACCCGATCGCCACCGCCGTGACCGAGAGCATGCTGGATGTGATCGCCCGCGACCTGGGCCTCGATCCCGCCGAGGTCCGCCGCCGCAATCTGCTGTCCCGCGAGGAGCTGCCCTACACCTCGGCCGGCGGCAACGTCTACGACAGTGGGAGCTATCAGGAGGCCCTCGACCACCTGCTCGACGCGGCCCGGTACGCCGAGCTCAGGCGCCAGCAGGCCGCGGCCCGCGCGCAGGGCCGCCACCTGGGCATCGGGCTGTCCTGCTTCCTCGAGCTCACCGGTCCCGGCGCCCAGTTCTATGGGATCGGCGGGGCGCCGATCTCGGGGCAGGAGGGCACCACGGTACGTCTCGAGCCCTCCGGGGCCGTGACGGCGCTGGTCGGGGTCACCAACCAGGGGCAGGGCACGGCCACGGCCCTCGCCCAGATCATCGCCGACGAGCTCGGCGTCGTTCTGGAATCGGTCAGCGTGCTGTCGGGCGACACCGCCATGGTGCCCTACGGGGGCGGGACGTGGGCCAGCCGCGGCATGCCCATCGGGGGCAGCGCCACGCTCCTGGCCGCGCGCGCGCTCGCCGAGAAGGTGCGGCGGCTGGCCGCGACGCTCCTGGAGGCCCACCCCGAGGACATCGAGCTGCGCGATGGACGCGCCGCCGTGCGGGGCAGCCCCGATCGTGGTCTCGGCCTGGCCGAGCTCGCCCGGACGGTGCACTTCCGCTCCAACGAGCTCAAGGGCGCCGAGCCGAGCCTGGAGGCCACGGTGCACTACGCGAACCCGTCGGCGTGGACCTTCACCAACGGGGCCCATCTGGCCATGGTCGAGGTCGACGTGGAGACCGGCCAGGTCCGCGTGCTGCGCTACGTGGCCGTCGACGATTGCGGCCGGATCGTCAACCCGGCCCTGGTGGAGGGGCAGATCGCCGGCGGGATCGCCCAGGGCATCGGCGGCGCGCTGTGGGAGCACTGCGCCTACGACGGCGACGGCCAGCTCCTCGCGACCACGCTGATGGAGTATGCGCTACCGGCGGCGAGCGACCTGCCCGCCATCGACGTCCATCATCTGGAGTCACCGGCGCCGATGCTGGCCGGCGGCTTCAAGGGCGCGGGGGAGGCGGGGACGACGGGCGCCCCCGCAGCGATTCTCAACGCGGTCAACGACGCGCTCGCCCCGTTCGGGGCGGCGGTGACCGATCAGCCGGTCACTCCCGAGCGCGTGCTCCAGGC
>JBOHPM010000399.1:0-3615 GCA_050731715.1 Candidatus Rokuibacteriota bacterium | reverse complement strand
CCTACTCGCTCGTGTTCCGGATCGTCGCGCGACCCTTGTCGACCACGCGGCCGTCGCGGAAGCGGACCTGGATGAGGGCGTGTCGGCTGTCCCCGTCGCGCAGCATGCGCCACTCGTACATCGTCACGCCGTTGGCGCGCGACTTGAGCCGGCCCTGACCGATGAGCGTTGCCACCTCGTCGTAGGTCATCCCGTCTCGGATGCGCTGGAAGCTCCCCCGGGCAGTGTCGGTGTTCCGCAGTGCGAGGGCCAGCACCCCGAGGCCCCCGAACGCGAGGAGCCAGCGCATCAAATCGTCTCCAACCCGACCAGCAGCGCGGCCGGGCCTCGCCGCTTCTGGGCCGCCCGATAATATTCCGAGATCAGGTGGACGTCGTCCGGCCCTTCCAGCCGCGCGTGGGGAACGCCGAAGGTGTCGAGCAGGGGCTCGCAGTAACGGACCATCGAGTGGCGGGATTCGCTGGGATCGCGATCCCGCTCGCGGCTGAGCAGGCCGACCATGTAGAGGAGGGGCACCCGGCCGTCCATGGCCACGCCGCGCAGCGTGTTGACGGAGGCATAGAGCCCGGCGTGCTGGATCATCACGATGGTGGGCTCCCCGCCCATGTAGAGTCCGGCGGCGACGGCGTTGGCCTCGTCCTCGGTCGCGCAGGTGAGCAGGCGGATCGAGCGCTCCTTGTCGAGTGCGGCCAGGACCGACTTCTGATGGGTATCGGGCACGCTCAGGACCCATCCCATGGGGTCGCGTCGGACGCCGCCGCTGCCGCGGGCCTCGCGGAACGTCTCCCGATAGGCGTCGAGGATCAAAGAAGCGGGAATCGATTCGGGCATGGGAGTATCCTACGACAAATCCCCATTGAGAAAGGACAGCTTATGCGAACCCTCACGGCCTGGCTGCTCGGCGTCCTGCTCATCGCGGCTCCGCCAGCCGCGATGGCCACCGAGCCCACGACCGACGCTCAGAAGACCCTCTACGCGCTGGGAATGATCATCGGCCAGAATCTCGGTCCCTTTGCCCTCACCCAGGTGGAGCTGGACATGGTCAAGGCCGGTCTCACCGACACCGTGCTCAAGCGGCCGGGGAAGGTTGACACTACGGCGTACGCGCCGAAGATCCAGGAACTGCAGCAGCAGCGCGCGGCCTCGATGGCCGCCACCGAGAAGAAGGCGGGGCAGGCCTTCCTGGACAAAGCCTCCGGCGAAAAGGGCGCAACGAAAACGGCCTCGGGCCTCGTCATCTCCACGCTCAAGCCCGGTAACGGCGTCTCCCCCAAAGTCAGCGACTCCGTGCGCGTGCACTATCACGGCATGCTCACGGACGGCACGGTGTTCGATTCCTCCGTGCAGCGTGGCGAGCCGGCCAGCTTCGCGCTCAACGGGGTCATCCCCTGCTTCCGCGAGGGAGTTCAGCTCATGAAGGTGGGGGGCAAGAGCCGCCTGGTGTGCCCGGCCGACCTCGCCTACGGCGACCGTGGGGCTCCGCCGCGGATCCGGCCCGGGGCCACGCTGGTCTTCGAGATCGAGCTCCTGGAGATCGTCAAGTAGCCTCGGCCCTCGCGGGGGAAGCCCGGCAAACCGGGCCGAGTTGGTATACGCTATAGGCCGACGGAGGCCAGCCATGGGTCAGACTTTCGACCGCAACGCGCAGGATGTCGGCAACATCGCCCACCTCGAGCACGTGAACGTCAAGATCCCCTCCCAGCAGATCGCCACGGCATTCTACGTGGAAGGGATGGGCTTCACGCGCGACCCCTACATCATGGTCGGCCTCCAGAACATGTGGATCAATCTCGGACAGCAGCAGTTCCATCTGCCCACGGGCGGGCCCCAGGTGCTGAGAGGGACCATCGGCCTGATCGTGCCGGATCTGGACGCGCTGACGGCACGGCTCACTGCGGTCAAGGGCGCCCTGTCCGGCACCGCCTTCGACTTCGGCCAGGAAAACGGCCACGTGATGGTCACGTGTCCCTGGGGCAACCGCATGCGTGTTCACGCCCCGGGACCAGAGTACCCGTTCATGAAGCTGGGGATGCCCTACGTCGAGTTCCCGGTCGCGCGGGGTAGCGCGGCCGGCGTCGGGCGCTTCTACCAGGAGGCCATGGGCGCCCCGGCCCGGATGGTCGAGGACGCTGCCGGCACCGCCGCCCACGTCTGTTTCGGTCGCGGCCAGCGGTTGATCTTCCGGGAGACGAGCGCGCCGATCGCGCCGTACGACGGCCACCACGTGGCCCTCTACGTCGTGAACTTCTCGGGTCCCCACGACTGGCTTGCCGAGCGGGGCCTCGTCGCCGAAGAGAGCGATCCCTGGCAGTACCGCTTCACCAAGATCGTCGACCCCAAGAGCGGCGAGCAGCTTTTCGAGCTCGAGCACGAGGTCCGCAGCCTCACCCACCCCATGTACATGCGGCCGCTCTGCAACCGGAACCCCGGGCAGCGCCAGCGGGGCTACATCCCGGGTCGCGACGAGTTCCAACCGCCGCTGAGCTGAACGCCGCCGGCGCTCCTCCGCCGCTTTCGTCGGGGCGGAATGCCCGCCTGGCATGAGGTTCGCCCTGGTCTGAGGCCCCGGCACTAGCGGAGCTACCGCTAACCCGTTGCGGGGCTGGCAGTTCCCCAAAGACGTGCCGTGGAACGCTTGTTGCTACCTTCTCGGGTCGATGCGAATGGTCGTCCTCTTGACGGTTGCGGTGTTCGCCATGGTCGGGCTGGCGCTGGTCACCCTGGGTGGCGCTGGCGCACCGGAGGCGCTGCCCAGCAAGGCGCCAGGGTCAGTGGCGAGCTCGCGACTCTTCACACTGCTACCCGACGGCACGGTAGAGATCGCCGATGCCCGCGCGCGGCGGGTGTTCAAATGGGACGGGCAGCAGTGGATCCAGGTCGAGACGAGGGGCGCGGCCACGTCCCCGGCCGAGATGCAGTAGCATGGGCCGCCATGGCCCAGGAGATCGAGCGGCAGGTCACTGACGTCCTCGCCAGCCTGGGCGTCCCCTACGAGTTGATCCCGATCGACCCCGACTACGCGGACACGGCAGCCTTCTGTGCGCACTACGCCGTGCCGATCGAGCACGGCGGCAATACCATCATCGTGGCGTCCAAGAAAGAGCCGCGACAGTTCTGCGCCTGCGTGGTGAAAGCGTCGCGCCGGCTCGACGTCAACCACTCGGTGCGCAAGCTGATGGGGGCGTCCAAGGTTTCCTTCGCGTCGGCCGAGGACACCCAGGCGCGCACCGGCATGATGCTCGGGGGAGTAACCGTCTTCGCCCTGCCGCCGGAGCTACCGATCTACGTCGACGCCACCCTGATGGACCTGCCCTGGCTCATCCTGGGCAGCGGCAGCCGATCATCGAAGATCAAGATCGCGCCGATCATCTTCGAACGGCTGCCGGGGGCGCAGATCGTGCCCGGTCTCAGCGTCGGAGCGTAGGCCGATTCCCGGCGCCTGCTGCCACGCGCGTCGCGGGTGTGGCGGCCGGGGGCGGAGCGTCGCGGGTGCTAGCCGGTGGTCTTGACGCGGATGTTGATGGAGGTCCCGAGGATCAATGAGGCGGAGATGGTCTCGGGGCGACGATCGCTCCCGAACACGATGCGGGCTGGTCGATCCGCTCGGGCCCACGA
>JBOHPM010000398.1:0-3628 GCA_050731715.1 Candidatus Rokuibacteriota bacterium | reverse complement strand
ATCACCCCGGCTCGCTCCTCCGTCGAACGTCAGCAGCTCCTTGCGCGGCACCCGGCTCAAGCCATCCATCAGCGTGGGCAGGTCGGCGTACTTGCAGTGAGCGCAGCCGTCCTGCCGGTGATGCATGACGAGGGTCGGAACGGTGATGTTGCGCAGCGGCATCCCGGGAACGGGGCGATTCCCGGGCTGGTCGGTGAGGATCGTCGACGTGAGGACGATGCCGTCGGGCCCGCCGTCGGCTCCGGTCAGCTGCGTCGCCAGGAAGCCCACCGACTGCGTGCCGCGACTCGTGCCCACCAGCCAGACCGGGACGCCGGCCTGACGCCTCACCGCCGCGATCACGGCCTTGACGTCGGCGGCATGCTCCGGGCGCTGCCGAAACCCCGAGAGATAGGGCGGCTGCCGGCGATCGGATGGCGCGTCCACCAGCACGACCCTGAGGCCGTGCGACGCGAACAACTGTCGGGAGCGGATGAGGAAGTTGCCTTCCCCCCACGTGAGGCTCCCGCTCGGAGTGATCTGCAGGCCACCACGGCCACCGGCGAACAGCAGCACGGCCGCGCGCGGTCGCTCGGGTCCGAGCACGAGGACGCGCTGCGTGACCCCGGGACGCGTCGGGATGTCGAGGACGGATGGTGTTTGCGCCCAGCCCGGACTCGAGAGGACA
Source organism: Candidatus Rokuibacteriota bacterium (assembly GCA_050731715.1). Lineage (GTDB taxonomy): Bacteria > Methylomirabilota > Methylomirabilia > Rokubacteriales > CSP1-6 > 40CM-4-69-5. The sequence continues at coordinate 2,961 of JBOHPM010000398.1, read as the reverse complement.
AGGACGCCGAGCAGGAGCGCGGCAACCAGGCTGGTCATGCTCGGCTCAACGGACAATCTGTCGGGTTTCGTAGGGCGGTAGCGGGTCCTTGTCGGGCGGGACGAACGGGCGCGGCCTGGACGTCTTCGCGTACTGCACCCACTGGCCCTCGGTGATGGGCTGCACGGTGAGGCGGAGGTTCGACGCATAGGTCGTCCCCGGCGCCTGACCCGTTGGATCCGGTCGAAGAAGCCATCCTCATCGACGCGCCGACTATAGCCGGCGCGTTGGTGCCGGGCAAGATCGCCAGCCCCGGCGAGGCTCAGGCGTGGTGGTGGCCGGTCAGGTAGTGGGCGCGCAGGAGATCGGCGCCGAAGCTGTTGCGGGGGTCGTGCCACACGGAATGGATGTGGTTGGCGTCGTTCTGGGTGTTGTCGTACTCGATCAACACCGTGGGGCCGTGCAGGCGATAGTAATGGGGCCGCGCGGGATCGATCGGACCGGCCCAGGCGAAGTGGATCCGCTCGAGGCCGGCCTCCCGGATGGCGCGAAGCTCGGACTCGGCGATCTCGGCGCGCATGTTGCGCGCGTAGGTCTCGACGAGGCGCGTGGCCAGGGCCCGCTGCTCGGGGCTCATCTCGCCGAGCCCGATACCGGCCGGCGTCTTGAGATTCTCGATCCGGCCGGGCCCGCTCACGACGTCGCCGAGCGAGCTCGAGGCGATCATGAGCCGCGGCTGAAGCGAGGGGCCCAGGCTCTTGGCCAGGGCCAGGCCGAGGTCCTGCTCGTCCTTGAGGGCGCGCAGGCCCTGGAGCGGTCCGCTGGGGACGCTGGCGGGGTTCGCCCCCAGGAAGGCCGGTGTCACGGCGACCGGACGCCCGGGCACGACGGTGAAGTTGAGCGACAGATGATGGCCCTCCAGCCGCCAGCCCCATGGGCCGGTCGCCTCCGGTGTGCCGAAGATCGAGACGTAGTAGTTCTCGGGGTCGCGGAAGAACCCCAGCGACTCGAGCTGCCGAAGCACCTCCTCCAGGCGGATGACGTTGGCGACCTTCTCGTAACCGACGGCCGAGAGCGCCGACTTCAGCAGCTCGTGGGTCGCCGCCCGGGCGGGTGCTGGCATGTCCTTGAACGGCAACCCCTGGCGGCGGCGCGGCACGTAGTGCCAGTTGCGACGCTCGGCAGCGCCGAACGCGAAGGCCGCGCGCCGTTGCTTGCCTGCGTCGAGCGCGGCCAGGAAGGCAGTCGCGGCTCGCGCCATGGCCTCACGCCCGCTGTCGTCGGCCGACACCCCGGTCGGGCGGAGGCCGTGGAGCAGCGTCGTCGCCGCGGCACCGTGGAGGAGGCGCCGGCGGCTGATCGCCTGGCCCATCAGGGATATTTCACCGTGCAGCCGTACGCCCGGGTCACCGGGGTCTTGACGGGTTGCCCGGTCATCACCGACTCCAGCGCCACCCGCACGTAGTTGTGGGCGGTTGGCACGTCCGCCCGACGCGTGGTCGGCCGATCGTCGATGGCGCCCGCGTACATGAGCACGCCCTTGGGATCGATCACGTACATGTGCGGGGTGACCTTGGCGTCGTACAGCCGCCCCACCGTGCCCCGGGGGTCGAGCAGCACGGCCGTCGGCGCGGCCTCGCGCTTGCGGGTGAGCTCGTCAGCCTTGGCCGCCGTCACGTGACCCTGCTCGCCCGGCGCCGACGAGATGATCGTGAGCCACACCACGTCCTTGGCCCGGGCCACTTTCTGGAGCGCCTGCATGTTGCCCGTCTCATAGTGCTTGCGGACGTACGGGCACTCGTGGTTCGTCCACTCCAGCACCACGATCTTGCCCCGGTGGTCGGCCAGATTCACGCTGCTGCCACTGGTCGTGGTGGCCGTGAAGCCCGGGGCCGCTTGGCCCACGGTGGCGGCAGCCTGGACCGGGTCGCCGGTGGTGGCGAGCGTGGCCGCGCCGGCGAGGGCGCCGGCACCGATCAAGAGGTTCCGGCGCGTGAGGTCTGTCGAGCGATCAGGTGTCATGCTCCACTCCTTGTCGGGAGTCTCGGGTCAGAGCCGTTCGAGCGCATCGAGCACGATGCGTTCCGTGAGGATTTGCGGGAGCACGTGCGGCCGCGCCGCCGCGGCGCCGTTCGCGGGATAGAGGAGATAGAGCGGCACGCCGCTCCGATCGAAGGTGGCCAGCACCCGGGCGATCGCCGGGTCCCGGCGGGTCCAGTCGGCCTTGAGATACGCCACGCCCTTGTCGATGAAGCCCGCCGCCACCTCGGAGGAGCGGAGCGCCACGCGCTCGTTGACCAGGCACGTGATGCACCAGGCTGCGGTGAAGTTCACGAACACGGCCCGGCCGCTGGCCCGCAGCTCGGTCACTCGCTCCGGGGTGTACGGCTCCCACGGGATGGCGGCCTCGGCGCGCTCCGCGGGCGCGACGCGGGCGGCTGGCGCGTCGCTCAGGGCCGGAAGGCCGATGGCGGCGAGCACGCTCAGCGCAGCCACCGCTTGGACACCGCGCGCACCGCCGGCGGAGTGCCGCGTCGTCTCGTAGAGCCAGGCGCCGAATCCCACCAGCACGAGGCCGGCGAGACAGGCCGCGAGCCCCGTCGGTCCCACCTGCAGGCTCAGCACCCAGACCAGCCAGGCCACCGTTCCGTACAGGGGAAAGGCCAGCACCTGCTGGAGGCGCTGCATCCAGGGCCCGGGCCTGGGCAGAAGCCGGGCCCAGCCCGGCGCCAGGGAGAGCGCCAGGTAGGGCAGGGCCAGGCCGAGCCCGAGCGCCTCGAAGACTGCCAGCGCCACCGCCGCCGGCTGGGTCAGGGCATAGCCGATCGCGGTGCCCATGAATGGCGCCGTGCACGGCGTGGCCACCAGGGTGGCGAGCGCGCCGGTGAAGAACGATCCCGTGTATCCGGCCCGCGCGGCCAGGCCGCTGCCCGTTTTCGTCAGGCGCCCGCCGATCGTCACCGCACCCGACAGGGCCAGGGC
>JBOHPM010000397.1:0-3649 GCA_050731715.1 Candidatus Rokuibacteriota bacterium | reverse complement strand
TCTCGGCCGTCCGCTGGGGTGTCGGCCGGGAGATCGTGATCGCCTGGATCCTGACGTTTCCGGTCTGCGGCTTCATCGCCTGGGCCGTGGCCAAGGCCTTCGTATTTCTGCACTGACCGTGCGCTAGGGGCGGCATGGCGCAGGACGTCCTGGTCGTCGAGGACGAGCCCGACATCCGGAACCTGGTGGTCCTTCACCTCGCTCGCGACGGGTTTCGCTGCCGGACGGCGGCCACGGGCGGGGAGGCGCTGCAGGAAGTGAAGGCGCACGCTCCCGACCTCGTCGTGCTCGACCTGATGCTCCCCGGGATGGACGGTCTCGAGGTCTGCCGTCGGCTGCGCGCCGACCCGGTCACCGCCGCACTGCCCATCATCATGCTGACGGCCAAGGCCGACGAGGTGGACCGCGTGGTGGGGCTGGAGCTGGGCGCCGACGACTATCTGGTCAAGCCCTTCTCGCCCAAGGAGCTCGTCGCCCGCGTGCGGGCCGTGCTGCGCCGGGTCCGGGGGCCGGTCACCCAGAACCTGCTGCGTGTGGGCGGTGTCGCGCTGGATGCCGCGCGCCACCTGGTCACCGCGGAGGGGACACCAGTCGTCCTCACCCCCAAGGAGTTCGATTTGCTGCAGGCCCTCATGGACGCGGCCGGCCGGGTGCTCTCCCGCGAGCACCTGCTCGACCGCGTCTGGGGATACGCGCGGGCGGACGAGGTCGAGTCGCGGACCGTGGACGTTCACGTGCGACGCCTGCGGGCCAAGCTGGGCCAGGAGGGCCGGCGTATCGGTACCGTGAAGGGTGTCGGCTATCGCTTCGAGGCGGAGTGACGGCGTGCCGGCCGGGCTGATCCACCTCCTGCGCAGCCGCATCGCGGTCAAGCTGACCCTCACCCTCGTTGGCTTCGTGGCCGTCACGCTCTTCATCGCCGGCCTCTATCTCAACCAGGCCCTGCGGCGCCTGGCCGTCGAGGGGCTGGAGGCCCGGCTGGCCACCGCCGCCCAGCTCCTGCACGACGAGGCGCGCTCCCTCCTGGCTCGCGAGGCCGCACCGGAAGAGATCCAGGCGTTCGCCGTCCACGCCGGTCAGTCGAGCGACTTCCGGGTGACGCTGATCGCTCCGGACGGCCGGGTGGTGGGCGAATCGAACCTGAGGCTCCGCGACCTGGCGTGGGTCGAAAATCATCGCGGCCGGCGCGAAGTCGAGGCCGCGCTGGCGGGCCGCCAGGGCCGTGACCTGCGTCGCAGCACCACGGTCGATGCTCCGCTGCTCTACGTGGCCCTGCCCGTCCGGGACGATGGGCGCATCCTCGGCGTGGTGCGCACCGCGCTCCCGCTCGGCGTGGTGACCTCGTCGCATGCGGCGATCCACCGGGCGCTGCTGCTGGGCGGCGTGGTGGCCCTGGGTGTGGCCCTGGGGATCGGGCTCTTCGTCGCGCACCGGGTGACCCGCCCGGTGATTGAGATGCAGTCCGTGTCCCGGGCCATGAGCGAAGGGGACTTTTCCGCTCGCGCCCCTATCCGCTCGCCCGATGAGATCGGCCAGCTCGGCCGGGCCCTGAACGCGATGGCGGCGAGCCTGCAAGACAAGCTGGAGGACCTCGAGCACGAGCGGGCCAAGACCGGGGCGATCCTCGACAGCATGGTGGAAGGGGTCATCGCCGTCGACGCCCAGGATCACCTGCTGGTCATCAACGAGCCGGCGCGGACGATCCTCGGGGTGGGCCGGGGGCGCGGCGAAGGCAAGCCGTTCCTCGAGGTCATCCGCAACGTGGACCTGCACGGGCTGCTGCGCCAGGCGCGGGCCACCGGCCAGGGCGCACTGACCAGCCGCGAGCTCATCGTGCCCGGGCGCGTGGACCGGAGGCTGCAGGTCAACGCGGCGCTGCTCCGCCTGGGCGCCGACGAGATCGGGGTGGTCATGGTGCTCCACGACATCTCTGAGCTCCGGCGCCTCGAGCAGGTCCGCACCGAGTTCGTGGCCAACGTCTCCCACGAGCTTCGGACCCCGCTTACCGCCATCCAGGGGTATCTGGAGACCCTGCTGAGCGGAGCGCTCGAGGACCGCGCGAACGCCCGCCGATTCCTGGAGATCGTGGCCCGGCACACCGAGCGGCTGGGTCGCCTGCTGAACGATCTCACCGATCTCTCCAACATCGAGCTGGGCAAGGTCAGCCTCCGGATCGAGCCGACCGAGCTCGGTGAGATCGTGGACTCGGTGATCGGGATCATCCGGCCTCGCGCCCAGAGTGCGGGTGTGACGTTGGACGTCGCGCTGGCCGCCGACCTGCCGCCGGTGAAGGCTGATCGTGACCGGCTGGCCCAGATCCTGATCAACCTCGTCGACAACGCCGTGAAGTACACGCCAGCAGGCGGGCAGGTGACGGTGAGCGCGCACGCGACAGCGCCGGCCATGGTGGAGATCGCGGTGCGGGACACCGGGGTCGGCATCCCGGCCACGGACCTGCCCCGGATCACCGAGCGGTTTTATCGCGTGGACAAGGCCCGCTCGCGCGAGCTCGGCGGCACCGGGCTCGGGCTGGCCATCGTCAAGCACCTCGTCATCGCGCACGGCGGCGAGCTACGGATCGCCAGCGAGGTCGACAAGGGAACGCTCGTCCGCTTCACCCTGCCCGCCGCCTGAATAAGGTAGACTCCTGGCGGCGCCGACACGACTGCGAGGAGGAGCTCCATGGGCGAGACGATCAGCCTGGTGACCTACTACTACGTCATGGCGCCGGACCGGCCCGGCGAGGCGGCCCGGATGCTCGAGCACCTCAAGAAGGCCGGGGTCAACCTGGTGGCCTTCACCGGGTTCCCCAAGGGCAAGCAGGCCCAGCTCGACTTCGTGCCCGCCGACGGGGCCGCGTTCCAGGCCGCCGCCAAGCAGGCAAAGTGGAAGCTCACGGGACCCAAGAGGGGCTTTCTCATCCAGGGTGACGATCGCGTGGGCGCGGTGGCCGACCTCCTCGGCAAGCTGGCCGCCGCCAAGGTCAACGTCACCGCGACCGACGCGCTCTGCGCGGGGAGCGGCCGCTACGCGGTGTTGCTCTGGGTCAAACCGCGCGACCTCAAGCGCGCGGCGCAAGCGCTCGGCGTTTAGGTCGTTGGCGGGGGGCACTCGGCGCGCCCCCCTCCAAACCTCCCCCATTCGCGCGGGGTGTGACCACCGCGCTGCGCCCCGTCCAGCCCTCCCTGGCGCCCGTCACCGAGACGTCATGTCGACGTGATCGGGCCTTCACTGTCCCTCGTCATACTCCGTTCGGGTCATGCCTCTCATCACGCTCACCCGAACGAAAGGAGACAGAGTATGACGAAGGGGGCCAACCCGAGGAGGGCGCGCAGCGGCGGCGCCGTCCCCGCAACAACCTGAAGCGCCAGGCTGCCGCCGCTCGACGACGGCCTGGTCGGGTCCGTTGTTCCCCCGCCGCAACCCTGGGGGCGCTCGGCGTGACCCCGGGCCCCGGTGGGTTTACCCAAGCTTTACCAGGCCGTCATCGTCCCGTAACGCCGAAGGCTGACACTAGGGGCGTGGCGAGAGTCGCAGGAGAGGCGAGTCGGCAGCCGGGGCAGACGCCCACCCCCGCACGTGCCGGGCGCGTGCTGGTTGTCGAGGACGAGCCCGATGTTGCCGAGCTCCTGCGCTACAACCTCCAGAA
>JBOHPM010000396.1:0-3662 GCA_050731715.1 Candidatus Rokuibacteriota bacterium | reverse complement strand
GTCGGCCTCAGCCGCGAGCGCCTCTTCGCCCTGGCCGAGCTCTCGTTTCTCCACGCCGATCGGACGAAGCAGCCCGAGCACTATCTGGCGGCCGCCGTCTATGCCTACGCGTTCTTGTTCGGGAGCCCGAGGGCCGCCGACGAGGAGCTCGATCCCCGCGCCCGCCTGGCCGCCGACATCTACAACCTCGGCCTGGCCCACGCCCTGGGGACGCCGGGCACCGACGAGGTCGTGCTCACCGCTCGCACGCTGGCCCTGCCCTTCGGGCGTCTCGAGCTGAGTGGCGAACCCGCGGAGCTCAAGTGGGGCAGCTACGTGATGACGCGGTTCATCTCCGTCGGTGAATACCGGGTCCGGGGCATGCGCAACCGATACCGCCAGCCCGGCATCGGCGCTCCGCTGGCCGCCGAGGTCGCCCCGGACGGAACCGGGCCCCAGGCAAGCATCACCCGCAAGTACGTCCCGACCCGAATCAAGGTGGCGGTGACGGCCTTTGTCCGCCTCGATAACGTGCTCGAGGGTATCGCCGGCGGAAGACTCCAGGGGCGCCTCGAGCTCTACCCGGCCGACGAAGCCACGACCGTCGATGTCGATGGCCGGCGCGTCCCCCTGGAGCTCGAGTTCACGTCGACGCTGGCCTACGGCCTCGAGGGGTCGCCCGTCTGGGACACGGAGTACGGCTCCTTCCTCAAGGCGCAGTCGAGCAGCCGGCTCCTGGCGTTGCATCCGTACCGGCCCGGCCGCATTCCGGTCGTGTTCATCCACGGCACTGCATCGAGCCCGGCCCGCTGGGGAGAGATGCTCAACGAGCTGTACAACGACCCGCCGCTGAGGAACCGCCTGCAGTTCCTGTTCTTCCAGTACTCGACCAGCAACCCGATTCTCGTGTCGGCGGCCGACCTGCGGGAATCACTGCAAGCCGTCGTGAAGGATGTCGATCCCGAGGGGCGGGATCCCGCGCTGCGACGGATGGTGCTGATCGGCCACAGCCAGGGCGGCCTCCTGGCCCAGCTCATGATCACGACCAGCGAAAACCGCTTCTGGAACGGCCTGACGGAGGTCCCCTTCGCGGAGATCAAGGGATCTCCCGAGAACCGGGCCTTGCTCCAGCGGACGTTCTTCTTCGAGCCGCTGCCGTTCGTCAGCCGGAGCGTGTTCATCGCCACGCCGCATGGAGGCAGCTTCCGGGTCTCGACCTTCGTCAGAAGGGTCGTGCAAAGGATCGTCACGCTTCCCGTCACCGTGGTCAAGGGCATTCAGGATGTTGCCCAGGAGAACCCGGACGCCGTGTCGCTCACGACGCTGGGGGGCATTCCGACCGCCGTCGACAACATGCTGCCCAACAGCCGCTTCATCAAGAACCTGGCCGCCTGCCCGATCGCCCCGGGCGTCACGACCCACTCGATCATCGCCGTGCTCGGCAGCGGGCCCGTCACCGGGAAGACCGACGGCGTGGTGGCCTACGAGAGCGCCCATCTCGACGGGGTGGCCTCCGAGAAGATCGTCCGCTCGGACCATTCGACCCAGGGCCATCCGGAGACGATCCTCGAGGTCCGCCGGATCCTCCGCGAGCACGTGCAGGGACGCTAGGGCACCTTGCCGGTCAGCTCCATCACCTTCCCCGCCCGGAGCACGGTCGCCTTGAACGGCTTGCCGGAGCCGAGCCGGTTCATGGCCGCGCGGATCTTGACGAGGTCGGGGACGCCATTGACCTTGATCCCCTCGACGCTCAGGATGACGTCGCCGCCCACCACCAGGGACTCGCCCTCGATCGTGGCCGTGCTGGTACCGCCCCGCAGACCGGCGGCGTCGGCCGGCGAGCCCTTGGCCACCACCTTGACGATGTAGCCCAGCGCTCCAGGAGGCAGGTTGAGGATGTCCGCCTGCCGCTCCGTCAGCATCTGGCCTTCCAGGCCGCTCCAGAACGAGCGCTGCTCGAGCAGGAGCTGCTTGGCGGTGTTGCCGGTCACGACGAACCCCAGGCCCTCGCTCCCCCCGCTCTTGGAGATGTTGTGGCTGACGATGCCGATGACCTCGCCCGCCATGTTGAACAGCGGTCCCCCCGAGTTGCCCGTGTTGATGACGGCGTCGGTCTGGAAGAACTCGGCCAGGGGCATCGCGCGGTACATCGTGTTCGGCGCCCAGCGCGCGCTGATCCAGCCCACGCTGAGCGAGTAGCTGAGGCCGTAGGGCGCCCCCACGACGATCACCTGGTCGCCGACCTGGACCTTGTCGGAGTCGGCCAGGCGGGCGACCTGGGCGCCCTTGGGCACGCGCTCGAGGGCGAGCAGGGACAGGTCGGCGGCCGGCTCGGAGGAGACCACCCGGGCCTTGACCGTCTCGCCGCCTATGAACTCCACCGTGATCTCGTCCATGGCGTGGACCACGTGGGCCGCCGTCATCACCTTGCCGTCCGTCGAGATCAGCACGCCGGATCCGGTCTCGGTGAAGCGGGTCTCGCTCGGCCCGCTCACCTCTCGTCCCTTGGCCCGGATGACGGCAACCGACGGATTCACCTTTCGGAACACCTCGCCGACGCTCTGGGCCTCGACCGCTGGCGCTGCCGCCAGGAGTGTGAGGGCCGCCAGGGTGGTCAGGACCAGCGTCGCTGGCATAGGACCGCCTCCCTTCAGAACGACCACCCGACGCCGAAGAGAAACCGGAGATCATCCTTTTCGTTCCCGGGCGCCGGCGTCGCGTCGTAGCGGAGCTCGACCTTCGCCTCCGCGAAGAAGCTCTGGACGATCGTGGCCCGCACCCCGGCGTCGGCGTTCAGGTTGTAGTTGTCGAACGGCTCGTCCAGAGCCGGCAACCACTCGAGATTGTGGAAGAGCTTGACGGCCTTGTGTGGCGTCCAGTCCACGTGGTAGGCCAGGCGCGCCGCGAAGTGGTCGCTGCTGCCCTGGCCGCGGTAGTCCTCGTAGACCCAGGCCAGGCCCGCCTCGGAGAACAGGTTGAAGGTCGGGGACTCGTACCACTGGTAGCCGACGCCTGCGCTGGGGGTGAAGCGGAGATCGAGGTCGGCGATCTGGTCGCGCTCGGCCCGGACCGCGCCGAACAGGTATAGCTTCTTCGACAGGAAGTAGTCGTACTTTGCGAACCCGAACATGTTGTTGACGGTCGCCGCCTCGGTGCCAGTGACGCGGTTCTTCTCGCGGCCATACGCGATACCGGCCTCCAGCGTGATGCGGTCCTGCTCCGACCGCCGCACCGCGTTGAAGGACGCGCCGACGTTCGTCGTGTCGGCGTTGCCTCGCGTGATCATCCCGTTGGCGAGGAGGCCGCCCGTCCACGCTGGCGGCGGCGGGTTGATCTGGGTCACGTCCTTGAGCGCGACCACCTGAGGCGCCTCCCCGGGGACGGGGACGATCTGCACGGTCCCGTCGGCGCCCGGCGTGACCCGGGAGCGCAGCGTGGCGTCGCCGACCCTGAAGACGATCGGCTCGTCGGTGGAGAAGGTCTTGACCTTGGCGAGGTCCACCGTGACCTCGCCGGCCACGTCGGTCTTGATGGTGAGCTTGCCGCCGGCAGCGCCCACGATCGTGCCCGTCAAACGGTCTCCGTTCAGGAGCAGGATCTCATCCGCGGCCGAGCTTCCCGCGAGGGCCAGACCAAGCGCGACACTACCCAGCAGCGGGCGCCACAGTCGGGCGACCAGGCCG
>JBOHPM010000395.1:0-3668 GCA_050731715.1 Candidatus Rokuibacteriota bacterium | reverse complement strand
GTGGCGAGCCCGGGCGGCGTTCAGCAGGTGGTTGTCGACGACCGTGTACCAGGTGAAGCCGGGGCTGCGCAGCTCGACCAGCGCCCACCAGCCGAACCCCAGCGCCACCGCCGCCGCCACGCCCGCGACGGGTAGCCAGCGACGCAGTGGGCGGACCCGGCCGCCCAGGGCGAGTCCGAGTCCGAGGATCACCGGCGGCCCCAGCGCCCCCAGCGGGTCCTTGGCCAGAGCCGCCAGGCCGAAGCCCGCCAGGCCGGCGACGACCAGCGCGGGGCGCTGCTCGACGACGCCCGCGAGCGCCAGGGCAAAGCCCCACGCCAGCGCGGCGACGAAGAGCGTCTCGGGCCGGACGTAGCGACCGTAGGCGTAGAACCCGATGCTGGTGAGCAGAGCGCCCCCGGCCAGCGCCCCGCCGATCGGACCGAGCAGCCGCGCGCCCAGCCACGCCACCGCCCCCACGCCGGCCAGGGCGGCTGCGGCCGGCACGGCCCGGGCCACCGCCTCGCTCTCGCCAGCCACACCGAAGGCGCCGGCCAGGAGCACGTAGAGCAGCGGGGGCTTGTCGATGTAGCGAACGCCGTTGAGGCGCAGGTCGAGCGGATTGCCCCCGGCGCGCAGCTCGCGGGCGATCTCCGCGTGCATGCCTTCTCCCGGGTCGTCGAACGGCGCCGCGCCGAGACCGACGAGCAGCCAGGGCGCCGCGGCCACGACCACGGCCGTGGTGAGGAGCAGCGGGACGCGCCGGGCCACGCTCAGGTGCGCGACACCAGCACGACGCCGGCGACAATCAGCCCGATGCCCGCCCAGCGGGCGGACGTCACCGCCTCGCCGAGCAGGACGGAGGCGAGCAACGCCACCACGATGTAATCGATCGCCGTCATGGGCAGCACCTGGCTGACCTCCGCCCGCGACAGGAGCGTGAGGTACAACGCGAAGAACGTCGCCTGCAGCGCGACGCCCAGGAGCAGCCAGGGATTCGTGAGGGCCCCGGCCACCATGCCCCCGACGCGCCCGGCCGGGGCCTCGGTCAGGTCCCCCACCGAGCGCATCCCCTTGGCCAGGAAGGTGTGGCCGGTGCCTCCGATGACGGCGGCGATGAGGACCAGGACGAAGGTCTTGGCCATCTACAGGGCCTTGGCGATCGTGTCCAGCGTCTTTTTCTCCTCCGATTGGTCGCCGATCGTCAGGGGCTCGTCCTTGTCGATCCACATGATCCGCTCGCGCTTGAAGACGATCCGCTCGACGGTCACCGAGGTCTTGTTGGCGCCGTCGGCCTTGACCTGCAGCCGCAGGCGGTGCCGCGTCCCCTTGGCGTACACGCCGTAGTCTTCTCCCTCCAGCCGCTTCGAGTCGGTGGTGATGAACCCGACCTCTCGGTCGGCCTTGTCGATGTCCCATCCCAGGTGCTTCAGCGTCGACTCCGTCACCGTCCACACGCGGTCCATGGGCGCGTTGAAGGTTCGCACCACGGGGTCGGCCGCGGCCGCGGGGGCGGCGACGCCCAAGCTCAGGGCCAGCAGGATCGCCATCACTCGCATGTCTCGTCCCTCCTTGGGACCGAATCCTATCGCAGAGTTCCCTGATCGATGTGCAGGACGGCGGCCGCCCCTGCCGCGACCTCGGGGCGGTGGCTGACCACGACCACCGCAGCCCCGGCCCGCGCGCGATAGCGGAGCGCCTCGAGAATCACCCGGGCATTGCCGTCGTCCAGGTTGCCCGTCGGCTCGTCGGCCAGCAGGATCGGCGGGTCGTTGAGCAACGCCCGGCAGAAGGCGACCCGCTGCTGCTCGCCGCCCGACAGCTGGGGCGGATAGTGATCACGCCGGTCGAGGATCCCGAAGCCTTCGAGTAGCTCGAGGGCCCGCCGCTCGGTCGCCGACCCCCGCTTGCCCACGTAGCGGGCGGCCAGCAAGACGTTGTCGAGGGCGGTCAGCGAGGGCAGCAGCATGAAGGACTGGAACACGAACCCCACCCGGCGGCCGCGGGCCTGACTGCGCGCCGAGCGCCCCCGCCCGCTCACCCGCTCGTCGCCGTACCAGACCTCCCCGGCCTCGGGCTCCTCGAGCAGCCCCAGCACGTTGAGCAGTGTGCTCTTGCCCGACCCCGACGCGCCCAGGATTGCGACGAGCTCGCCGCCGGCCACCTTGAGATCGACGCCGGCCAGCACGGGGATCGTGGCCCCGGACGGAGCGCGGTACGACTTGACCAGCCCTTCGGCGCGAAGCAGCACGGCGTCACGCGCCCCGGCGCATGGCTTCGGCCGGCGACAGGCGCGCCACGCGAAGCGTGGCGTAGAGCGCGGCCAGCCCACCGAGCAGCAGGGAGAAGAGCAGGGCTCCGCCCACCAGCCGGGGTGAGAACAGAAAGAGCTGCTGGCCCCGGAACCCGGTCCACTCGTCGATGGCGACGCCCAGCCCGATGGCCAGGGCGATGCCGGTCAGCCCGCCGGTGATGGTGACGGCCAGGGCCTCGGCAAGCACCTCCCGCCCCAGCTGCACGTCGGTGGCGCCCAGCGCGCGCTTGATCCCAAAATCGCGCAGGCGCTCGAACACCGAGGCGGCTACCGTGTTCGCCACCGACAACCCGCCGATCACCAGGCCCAGCGCCGCGATACCCACGACCAGCGCGGAGAAGAACACCGTCGAGGCGCGCAAGAGGTGGCTCAGCTCGCGGGGGAGCTGGACATTGACGCCCGGCACCTCGTCCCGGATCCGCTGGGCCAGCGCGTCGGGGTCCTCGCCATCGCGCCAGCCGACCGCCGCGCCCGAGTTGAGGTCGGCTGCGGTGAGCGCAGCCGCCCCCGAGGCCAGCAGCGTGCGCAGCAGGGCATCCTTGGCTATCCATTGCTCGCGCGCATCCTCGATCGGCACGATGACGAAGCGGTCGGGCGCGGTGAGCATCCGCTCCAGCACGCCGATGACCTCGTACGCCTGCCCCTCCAGGGTCAGGCGCGAGCCGACGTCGAGCCCACGGGAGATCGCGAAGGACGCGCCGATCACCGCGACGTGCCGGTCCCCCGCACGCAGGAAGCGCCCGGCCCGTACCGGCAGCACCGGGTAGTGGCGATTGGGGATGGGCACCGCGAGGTCGACGCCGAGCACCAGCTCCTGGGTCAGGGTCATGAACTGGGAGGTCGACGGGTTGAGCGGCAGCATGACTTGCGACTGCACGCCCGACACCCCGGCCACCTCGCGGAGGGCCTGGATCTTCGCCGCCGGCAGCAGGCCACCGGCGGTGAACCCGGCCCCCATCCCCATTCCTGGTCCGGCTACCGAGATCTGGCCCAGGACGAACCGATCGCCGCCCTCGATGAAGCGCAGGATACGCTCGCTCATCGCGCCCAGCGCGACCAGCCCGGCCACGCCGATGGCGATGCCGGCGGCCGTGCAGGCGTAGGAGCGCAGCCGCCGCATGTCAGCCCACCCACATTGTGGCGGTCATTTCACCGCTCGGCTCGCCGCCCGAGCGCGGCTCACCTCGCACGACCAGCCCGGTCATTTCACCGCTCAGCTCGCCGCCCGAGCGCGGCTCACCTCGCACGACCAGCCCGGTCATTTCACCGCTCGGCTCGCCGCCCGAGCGCGGCTCACCTCGCACGACCAGCCCGATCATTTCACCGCTCGGCTCGCCGCCCGAGCGCGGCTCACCTCGCACGACCAGCCCGGTCA
>JBOHPM010000394.1:0-3669 GCA_050731715.1 Candidatus Rokuibacteriota bacterium | reverse complement strand
CCGCTGGACGGCAGCGTACTCGCGCAAGCTGGCTCGGGTCACGGGCCCCTCCCCACGGGAATTGGTAACCGTGACTTCTGAGTTACAATCCCTCCTTCGGTAACCGAAGTTTTGAGTCGATGCGCCCCCCTTGGCAGAGCCCGAAGCTCCTGCTAGCGTTGGAGATCCGATCGGAGGGCAAGCATGTCGTTACGGGAGCGCCGGACATTCCGGCTGTCCTGCAATGCCCCGGTCCTGATCAAGTTCCCTCGCGATGCCGGGCGACGCTCGTGGGCCTACGCGGCCGGCGTGACCGCGGACGTCAGCATGGAAGGCGCGTCAGTCGTCCTGCCCGAAGCCATCGAGCCGGGCTCCGCTATCGAGCTCGCCTTCCTGCCGACGAGCGACGAGGCCCCGCCCGGGCGCGACATCAGGAAGTCGGCCACCGTCGTGTGGGTGGCACAGGTCGCACCTCTTCCCAGCGCCCCGTTTCGACACGGACTGCGCTTTAGCGAGCCGGAGGTCGACCTCCTGTTCTGGGCCTGGCCGGGCGAACGTCTCGCCGACTGACTAGCTCAGCGGCAGCTCCTTCTCGAACACCGTAAACGACGAGCGGCGCGTCTGCTCCAGAGCCCGGCGGATCTCCGCCGCTCCCTGACCGGCCCCCTGGGCGAGCAGGGACTCGAAGAAGCCCGTGTAGAACGCATCCGGGAACACCACCACGCCTGCCCGGGCCCGCAGGCCCGGGCGGTCGAGCCGCCCGCGAAAGACGAGGCTCCTGCTCTCCCCGGGATGCAGGCGGGTGTCAGAGAGCTCCCGGGTCAGGTCGAGGGAAACCTCGCGACCGATCACCGCCTCGACCCGGCTCCCCGGCACGACCTGGCCTCTGGGATCGATCAGCTCGATGGCCAGGACCACGCGCGGTGTCACGTACGTGGGGAACGCGTGGCCGACCCTGGTGCTGGTCACGCGCAGCGTGACGGTCGCCGTTTCACCGGGACGGTAGGCGCCGGCGTCCGCCTCGGCGGTGATCGTGAGCCCTGAGCTGACCTGGTCGCGATCGTGGATGCCACGCCAGAGATGGCGGCGGTCGGGCATGTGGCAGTCCTGGCAGTGCACGCCCTCGCGGGCGAAGCGGCTCGCCTTCCACTCTTCGTACGTGTTCTCCAGGAGCTTGCCATTGAGGGCCAGGCCGCTGGAGTCGAATTGATGACAGCTCCGGCAGAAGTCCGAGACCAGGAAGGCGGCGGTGCGGGTGACGCCGGCGTGGGGCAGCTGGGCCCGCGGCACGGGGCTCTCCAGCGTGCCGTCTCGTCCAGGCGGGCCGAAGCGCTGGTGGCCGCGCACGTGGCAGCCGGCGCACGTCAGCCCCTTGCCGAGCAGATCCGCGTCGAACCCGGCGTTGATGCGAAGCCCCCCGTCGCCGGGAATGAGCGGCCTCTGCTCGCCGAGAGGCGCGTGGCAGCCCAGGCAGGACAGCGCCTGGCCCGGCGCGGTTGTCAGCAGCTCGCGCACCTGGCCCAGCACCCCGGGCCCCATCGCCGCCGCGTGCCAGCTGGTTCGCCAGTCCCCATACTGCGCCGGGTGACACACACCGCACGTCTCGGGATGCAGCGAGGCCTCGACGGAGGAGAAACCCGCAGGTGGCGGCCCCTGGGCCGGGATGGGCGTCGTCCAGTGCCGCCGGAGGAACTCGGCGACGCCACCGTCGTCGGCAGTGGCGCCGATCAGGGCCAGCGGAAGAATCAGCGCCACGAGACGAGACAGGCGCATCGCCTCACCTTATCAGGAGAGGCGGCATGGTAGCCTCGGCTCCGTGGCCCGGATCGGGGTGCCTGTCATCACGATCGGCTGGCGGGCGCAGGCCGCGCTCGCCGGCCGGAGCGCGGTGCATCCCCTGGGCACGCTCTCGGAATCGGCCTACCTCACCGTGGGCGGCGAGCTGATCTGGCTCGGCCGGGTCGGTGCCAGCCTGCACGCTCGCGCCGTGCTCGTGCCCCGCGTTCCCGATCAGCTCGAAGGCCTCGCGCTCGATCAGTCCCGGGCCCGTGTCTGGCGGCCGCCGACGGCCGACGACCTCGCGCCGGCCGCGCTCGGCGCAACCTGCCGTACGCTCTGCCGCGCCCTGCCGGCAGTCGGTGAGGCCGTCGGCTTCGGCGCCCTCCTGGTGGGTCGTACGCCGGGCTTCCCGCTCGATCGCGCCGCGGAAGCCGCCCGGGCCCTGGCCCGCGCGTGTTCGCGAGACGACCCGACGGCGGCGCTGGCTTCCGCCGAGCCCCTGATCGGCCTGGGGCCCGGCCTCACACCGGCCGGAGACGATTTCATCGGGGGCGCCTTCTTCGCCCGCGCGGCGTTCGGCCGTAGCCCCACGACTGCGATGGACTGGGCCCGGGCCACCGAGCGGGTACGCGCGATGGCCGCCCGGCGAACGCATCCCATCAGCGCCGTGCTGCTCTCGGATCTCCTGGCCGGGGAGGGTCACGAGCCACTGCACGACCTCGCAAGCGCGCTGACGGCCGACGCGGCGTCGGCGGCCGTCGACGCCGTTGCCCGGCTCGTTCGGATCGGCCATTCGTCCGGCTGGGATCTGCTGGCGGGCTTCCTCGGATGCCTGCTGGAGAGCCGGTGAGTTAGAGTGGGGGCGCCGTCATCCGCGCCTCGGGAGGTCGTCATCGTGGATCCCTATCGCCTGCCCCGCCACGTCGCGCCGACGCGCTACGAGCTCCGCCTGGAGCCGGATCTGAACACGGCGACGTTCACCGGCTCCGTCCTCGTCACCGTCGAGATCAGCGAAGCGGCGTCGGAGATCGTGCTGAACGCGGTCGAGCTCAGCGTCACCGCGGCGGTCCTCACCGGCCCGGGCGGTCAGAGCCTCCGGGCCTCGGCCAGCCTGGATGAGAGTCTCGAGCGGTGCCGGCTGACCTTCGCGGGCACCGTGACTCCGGGCACCTGGCAGCTCCGCCTGCAGTTCCGGGGCACCCTCAACGACAAGCTCCGCGGCTTCTACCGGAGCACCTACAAGGACCAGCACGGAGCGACCCACGCGCTCGCCGCGACCCAGTTCGAGGCCACGGATGCCCGTCGCGCGTTCCCCTGCTGGGACGAGCCGGGCTTCAAGGCCGTGTTCGCCTGCACACTCGTGATCGACCCCGCCCTCACCGCGGTGAGCAACACCCGCGTGACGAGCGAGCAGGTGGCGGGCGGCAAGAAGGTCGTGACCTTTGCCGACACGATCCGGATGTCCACCTATCTCGTGGCCTTCGTCGTCGGGGACCTGGAGGCGACGGATCCGGTGCGTGTCGGCCACACTCCCCTGCGCGTCTGGTGCGTGCCCGGCAAGCGCCGTCTGGCCGGTTTCGGGCTGGAGGCGGCCGCCGCCTCCTTGCCGTTCTTCGAGAGCTACTACGGGGTGCCCTATCCGGGGGACAAACTGGACCTGCTCGCCATCCCGGACTTCGCCGCCGGGGCCATGGAGAACCTGGGCGCTATCACCTTCCGGGAGACGGCGTTGCTGGTGGATGGGCAGGCCGCCACCCACAGCGAGCTCGAGCGTGTCGCCGACGTCGTGGCCCACGAGAATGCCCACATGTGGTTCGGCGATCTCGTCACCATGTCCTGGTGGAACGGTATCTGGCTCAACGAAGCGTTCGCCACGTTCATGGAGATGCTGGCCGTGGACGCCTGGAAGCC
>JBOHPM010000393.1:0-3673 GCA_050731715.1 Candidatus Rokuibacteriota bacterium | reverse complement strand
GAGCACGGTCATGCTGATGAAGGGCTTGGGGATCTGAAAGCTTCGCGCGATCCCGAGCCGGGTCCGCCGGTAGGCCGGAAACGCCGTAATGTCCGCGCCGTCGAAGACGATCCGGCCTCCGTCGGTCCGGAGCGTCCCACTGATGCAGTTGATGAGCGTCGTCTTGCCCGAGCCGTTCGGCCCGATGAGGCCGAACCGCTCGCCCTGACGGATCTGCAGGTTCACCGCGTGGAGGGCCTGAAACCCGCCGAAGCGCTTGCTCACCCCCCGAATGTCGAGGTAGGGGGCGGCGTTCACGCGTGGCCCCGCCGGGCGAGGCGCTGGATGAGCCCGACGACACCCTCGGGCGCCAGAATCACGAACGCCACCAGGATGACGCCGACGATGAGGAGATTCAGCGCCGAGGAGATCGTCACCGTGGCCACCTGTTGGGCCGTGCCCAGGAGGACCGCCCCGATGACCGGCCCCATCCAGGTCGTGCTACCTCCGATCATCGGCATGGCCAGGCTGTTGACGGCGTAGTTGAGATCGAACACGGTGGCCGGCTCGATGAAGGTGAGGTAGTAGGGGAAGGACGCGCCGGCCAGGCCCATGAGGAACCCGCTCACCGTCGTGGCCACGAGCTTCAGCCGGAGCGTGGGGACCCCCATGCACTCGGCCGCCTCCTCGTTGTCGCGGATGGCGGCCAGCCCGCGACCCACCCAGGAGTGCTCGATCCACCAGGCCGTGGCCACGGCGATCACCGCCAGGACCAGCATCACGACGAACAGGTACTCCACGTAGCTGCCGCCCAGCGGCGTCGTGGCGGGCCGCGCCAGCGTGATGCCCCGCGCGCCGCCCGTGTACTCCCAGTTGACGAACAACGTCTGGAGCACCACGGCCAGCGCCAGGGTGGCGATCGAGAAGAAGACGCCGCGCAACCGAAGGGTGAGGTAGCCGATGGCGAACCCCAGCGCGCCCGCCACGGCGGCGCCCGCGACGAGCTGGACGACCAGGGGCGCCGTCAGCGACTTGATCAGCACGACCGCCGTGTAGGCGCCGAGGGCGAAGAAGGCCGGGGTGCCGAAGTTCACGTAGCCGGTGTAGCCGCCGAGGATGTTCCAGGCGGTGGCGAGAACGACGTACTGGAGGACCACGTAGGCCGCAAAGTAATAGTACTGGTTCACGTCGAGCTTGGCCACGATCACCCCGGCGGCGACAACCCCGACCGCGAGCACGGCGAAGGTCCGCCCGGCCATCGACTATCGCCCGAACAGGCCGGCCGGCCGCACGGTCAGCACGAGCAGGAGCACGCCGAAGGAGACGGCGACCGACCACGACGGTCCGGAGAACGTCGCCGTCAGGCTCTCGGCGATGCCCAGGATCAGCGCCGCGACCAGGGTGCCGCCGATCGAACCCATCCCGCCGAGGACCGCGACGGCGAAGACCCGGCCGATATACTCCCGATTCATGGCCGGCTCGACCGGTCCGATCATGATCAGGAGCGCCCCGGCCAGCGCGGCGGTGGCAATGGCCAGGCCGAAGGCGATCCCCTTCACCTGAAAGGGATTGACACCCATCAGGCGGAGCGCGAAGGCGTCCTGGGCGACCGCCTGAATGGCCCGGCCGTAGAACGTGCGCGAGAGGAACAGGTACAGCGCGCCGGTCAGCGCCACCCCGACCACGCACGGCACGAGCAGCCGAAACGCGATCCCCACGAACCCGATATGCAGAGACTCGCCGATGTAGGGAGCCTCGACCAGCCGGTAATCCACGCCGAAGGCCAGGAGCAGCGAAACCTCGACGATGAAGAGGACCCCGAAGAAGAAGACGAGCCCGCGCAGCGACTCGGCACCCTTGCGCTCGAAGCTGGCGTAGTAGACACGGTAGAGGAGGACCCCGAGCCCGTAGAAGACGGGAGTGAAGAGCACCCCGGTCAGGATCGGGTCGAACCCGGCGCGCACGTTCATGATGTACGCGGCGTAGGAGCCGAGCATCACGAAGACGGGATGGGCGATGTTGACGATGTCGAGCAGCCCGAAGGCCATCGAGATGCCCAGGCTGACCGCCGCGTAGAACCCGCCGAGCAGGATACCCGCCACCAGCGCGTTGAGGAGGAGATCGAGCAAGACCACGGCCTACCCGGGCGCAGCACGCGCGGGCGCGCCGCCAGCGCGGCGCGCCCCCGACTCCCTGCGGAGACACATGCGCGCGATTACTTCAGCGCTTTCTCGTACGGATAGATCACGCTGCCGGACTTGAACTGCTCCGGCCACACGACCACGCGCTTGCCCGGCTTGTGGAACTGGGCCACGTCGCCCGAATCGATGCCCTGGAACTGCACCTGGAGCACCCGGGACGTCGCCCACTCGCCGTTCGCGCCGAATTTCACCTTGCCGACGATCGTGTCGTGCTCCCTGGCGTGGATGTACTCGATCACCTTCTGCTGATCAACACTCTTGGTTCCCTCGATGGCCTGGCCAAGCACCTGGAGATAGGCGTACGCCCACGGTGGCAGGTAGTGCCCGAGCGGGTCGACCCCCTCCTTGGCCGCGCGCGCCTGGTAGCGCTTTAGGAACTCTTCGATCCCCGTGAACTTCAGCGTGGGCTCGGGGACCCAGAAGTCGTAGTTCACGATGCCGTTCACCTTCGGGCCCAGCTTCGTGAGGAAGGCCGCGAACTGGAGGCCGACCATCCCACCGCCGAACATCTTCGGCCGGAGCCCGACCTCGTGGGCGGCGAGGACCATGCCCACGCTGTCCGGAGGATACGAGGCGACGAAGACGATGTCGGGATTGGTCGCCTTGATGGCCCGGACGATCGGCGTGAAGTCCACCGTGCTCGGGGGATAGGTGCTGTCGTAGACCGTCTTGAGGCCGAGCCGCTTGATGTTCTCGCGGATTCCCGCCAGCGCGTTGTGCGGGTACTCGGCGTCGGCGCCGACGATGGCGATCGTCTGGGGTTTCGGCGTCTGCCGGGAGGCGACCTCCAGGTAGGTCGCGGTCCAGTCGAGCGCCGGCCGCGGCCCGGCCGGCATGATCTGGAAATAGCCCCGGTAGTTCACCTTCTCGTTGTTGGCGAGCCCAAAGAGCGCCGGGAAGGCGAGCTTGCGCTCCATCACGATGGGCATCGCCGGTGCGATCAGGTTCGTGCCGTAGCCGGACACGACGAAGTGCACCTTGTCGACATCGAGCAGCTTCGTGTAGATGCCGGGGACGGTCGCGCCCTTCGTCTGGTCGTCGTAGTAGACGAGCTCCACCTTGCGGCCGAGCAGTCCTCCCTTCTTGTTGACGTCCTCGGCCCACAGCTGCATGGCGATCAGCGCGGCCTTGCCGTTGGCGGCCAACCCGCCCGTCAGCGCCATGCCGAAGCCGATCTTGATGGGATCCGCGGCCTGCGCCGCCGGCACCCCGGCCCCCCAGAGCGCGAGCGCCGCGACCAGCGCGCCGACCACGATGACGCGGAGCCGCCACCTGCCGGAGCGCAGCGTCGAGTTCACCTGATAGTCGCTCCTCATATGAGCCTCCCGCAGGAAAGAGTTACCCACACCGCCTGCCCGGCCTCGGGCGGGGCCGATCTTACACGATTCCCGACCGCAGGGGACGAGGTTCGAGAGCGCCCCTGCGCGCCCGGGCGGCCGCCCCCTCGGCAGGCGACGCACGATTGACACGCTCCACCCCGGCCCCTATAGTGA
>JBOHPM010000392.1:0-3675 GCA_050731715.1 Candidatus Rokuibacteriota bacterium | reverse complement strand
CGGCCGACGCGAACATCTCTTGCAGATGCACGAGCGCCGGCTCGGCATTGGGAACCTCGATGGCCACCGTACCCCGTCCCGGGATGGGCCCGACGATCCGCACCGCCGCCGCCTTCAGGGCCAGGGCCAGGTCGTCGGACAGGTTGACCACCCGGCTGATCTTCACGCCCGCCGCTGGCTCGAACTCATAGGAGGTGATCACCGGGCCTGGACTCACCTGCACGATGCGTCCCTCGACTTCGAAGTCGAGCAGCTTGCGACGCAGCGTCTCGGCGTTGTCCTGCAGCTCCTCGCGACTCACCGGGTGCTCGGTTGCGTCCGGCACCCGCAGCAGCCCCAGCGGGGGCAGCTGAAACGCCGCCGCGCCGCCCTGAGTGAAATTCAGGGTCTCCTGCCGGGGCGGGCCTCCGGCCCCGCGGCTACGCGGCTCGACGACCACGAGCGGCGGGGACTCCTCGCCGGCGGCCGAAAGCTCGGGCAATGCGAGCGCGGCAACGCTCGGCGCCGGGCTGACTGCCCGATCATCCCCGGCCTTGGCCCGGCCACGTCGCTTCCAGGCGGTCAGTCGGGCGCCCAGCGCGCGGGACAACGCGCCATAGGAGACCTGGGTCACGCACAGCACGCCGATGCAGACGCCGGCCAGGAGGACGAGCCAGGCGCCGACGCGGCCGACGGCGGCGTCGAGCATCTGCGCCAGGCCCCATCCCAGGAGCCCGCCCGCTCCAGTCTCCTGGGACATCCACAGGGGCCCGGCCTCGGTGAGCAGACCGGTAGCGCTCAGCAGCAGCACCCCGAGCCCGGCGAGCGGCAGCCAGCCGGCGCCGCTGACCGGGGGCCGGACGAAGGCCCGGACTCCCACGAGGGCCAGCACCAGGGGGACGAGGAAGGCGGCGAAGCCGAGCGCCCCGAACAGCGCCCAGCCGAGCCAGATGCCGACGGTACCGGCCGGTCCACGGTGTCCCCCGGGATCCACGGTCAGCAGCGCAATCAACGTGAAGCCGGCCACGACCAGCAAGACGATCCCCTTGACCTCGCGCCGCCATCGGCCGACCTTCTGGCGCCGGCGAACCCGTCGCGACCGCTCGCTGGTGGGGACGGCGGTCGCCATCACACCTCCAGAATCACGGGCAGCACCACCGGCTTGCGCTGGAAGCGCTGATTGATGAAGGAGCGAACAGTGACTCGTACGAGGCCGGCGATGGCCTCCCGGTCGACAGCCGCGGCGGGCTCGCGCCCGGCCAGCGCGGCCACAATGGCCGCCCGCAGCTCGTCGAGCAGCGGCTCGCTCTCCTTCACGTAGACGACTCCCCGCGACGCGATCTCGGGCCCCGCCCGGAGCGTGCCGTCCCGCCCGACCACGAGCCCCACGGCGACCAGCCCGTCCTGGGCGAGGAGCTGGCGATCACGCAGCACCACGGCGCCGATATCGCCGACGCCCTTGCCATCCACGAGCACGCGACCCACCGGGTAACGGCCGATCACGCGGGCCGCAGTCTTGGTCACCTCCAGGCCCATGCCGTCCTCGATCAGGAAGACCCGCTCGGGTCCGAGCCCCAGGTCTTCGGCCAAGCGCGCGTGCCCGAGCAGGTGACGGTACTCGCCGTGCACGGGCACGAAGTACCGGGGGCGGGTCAGCCTCAGCATGTGCTTGAGGTCTTCCTGGCTCGCGTGACCGGAGACGTGCACGAACGCGTTGTCCTCGTAGAGGACCTCCGCCCCCAGACGGAGCAGGGCGTTCACCACCCGGCCGATGGTGCGCTCGTGGCCAGGAATGACCCGCGCCGAGATGATCACGAGGTCACCTCGCTCCACCTGGATGGCCTTGTGCTCGCCCGCGGCCATGAGCGCGAGCGCGGAGTGCGGCTCGCCCTGACTGCCGGTGGAGAGGATCGTCTGGCGGTACGGCGGCAGCGAGGCCAGATCGTCGAGGGGCAGCAGCACCGAATCCGGGATCTTGAGGTAGCCATGCTCAGCGGCGATGGCCACGTTCCGCTGCATGCTCATGCCCAGCAGCGCTACCCGGCGACCGTGCTCGGCGGCGAGGGTGAGCACCTGCTGGATGCGATGGATATGCGAGGCGAAGGTGGCCACGATCACGCGCCCCCCCGCGCGCTGGAACCGCTCGCGCAACGCCACGCCGACCCCCGCTTCGGACGGGGTATGGCCCGGGCGGTCTACATTCGTGGAGTCGGAGCAGAGGAGCAGCACGCCCTGCTCGCCCAGCTCGGTGAACCGACGGTAGTCGGGCGCTTCCCCGTCGAGCGGGGTCGGGTCGAGCTTGAAGTCGCCGGTGTGGACGATCGTGCCGACCGGTGTCTCGATGGCCAGGCCGATCCCATCGGCAATGGAGTGGGTGACCCGGATCGGCTCGATCCGGAACGGACCGATCTCGATGCGATCGCGTGGCCGGATGGGGCGGAGATCGGCCGTGGCCAGCAGATCGTGCTCCCGCAGCTTGTCGGCGACCAGGGCCAGGGTCAACGGCGTACCGTACACGGGCAGGGGTCTCTGGCGGAGCAGGTAGGGCAGCGCCCCCACGTGGTCTTCGTGACCATGGGTGAGGACCACGGCGCGGAAGCCCTCCCGCTTGGCCAGGGCGTACGAGAAGTCCGGGATGATGTAGTCGATCCCCGGCATCTCCTCCGAATCGGGGAACATGAGGCCGCAGTCCACGGCGACGAGGTCGTCGCCGAACTCGACGAGCATCATGTTGAGCCCGATCTCGCCCAGGCCCCCGAGGGGAATCAACCGGACGGTGGGCTCGGTCAGAGGGAGCACGCGGACTCCTTTCGCCGGGCGGCAATCATGGTAGCACCGGGGCGCCGGGGCGCCGAATTTTGGTCGGTGGTCGCACCTCGCGCGAACGGGGAGGTTTGGAGGGGGCGCGCCTCGTGCCCCCTCCAACTAAAAAGGCGCGACGGCCTCCAGGCGCTCGGTCAGGTCGCGGGCATGGCGCTGGAACTCGGCCCGCTCCGCGGCAGGGATGGGGTCACCGGGGATGAACCGCTCGGAGAGGGGATTGACGAACGTCCCGTTCCTGGCGACCCGGTAGTCCAGGTGCGGCCCCGTGGACAGGCCGGTCGAGCCGACGTAGCCGATCACCTGCCGCTGGCTCACACGCGCCCCGCGCCTGACCTGGGTCCCGACCCGGGACAGGTGGTTGTAGATCGTCTCGTACCCGGCGCGATGGCGCAGGTGGACCTGGATGCCGTTGCCGCCGTTCCAGCCCGCCCCCAGCACCACGCCGTCGGCGACGGCCCGGACTGGCGTGCCGACGGGTGCCCCGTAGTCGAGGGCCAGATGCGGGCGGACGCCGCCCAGGATGGGATGCGGGCGCGCCCAGGTGAACCCCGAGGTGATGCGGGTGAACTCGAGGGGCGACTTGAGGAAGCTCTTGCGCAGCGACCGGCCATCGAGATCGTAGTGGGCGTAACGGTCCCGGGCGGGCGTCCAGCCGATCCCGGTGAGCACCTTCCGGTCGCTCGCGTACTGGGCGGCCAGCACGCGACCGTAGTTGACGAAGCTGTCGCCCGCGAAGCGCTTCTCCACGAGGAGACGGAAGCGGTCACCGGCGCGGGTGTCGGCGGTGAAGTCGAAGTCCCACTCGAAGATGTTGACCACGGCCAGGACCAGCGAGGCCGACTCGCCGGCCTGCTCGATCGCCTCGAACAGGGA
>JBOHPM010000391.1:0-3701 GCA_050731715.1 Candidatus Rokuibacteriota bacterium | reverse complement strand
CCCGGGCGGTGGCGGTGCGGGCCCGGGGGTTCGGGTTGCACATGCTGGCCTACGATCCCTACCTGGAGGAGCTCGTCATGCCCCGCTATGGGGTTGAGCCGGTGGGGCTGACCGAGCTGCTGCAGCGGTCCGACATCGTCTCCATGCACGCGCCGTCGACGCCGGACGCGCACCACCTGCTCAAGGAGCACCACTTCCGGTCGATGAAGCCGGAGGCGATCTTCATCAACACCGGCCGGGGTCCCACGGTGCACGAGCCGGCCCTCATCCGGGCCCTGCGGGAGGGTTGGATCGCCGCCGCCGGCCTCGACGTCCTCGAGCAGGAGCCTCCCGATCCGAAGAATCCCTTGCTGACGATGGAGAATGTCATCCTCACGCCCCATGTGGCGTCGGCCTCGGCCCGGTTCGACCCGGTGCGCAGGCGCCGCGTTGGAGAGGAGATCGCGCTGGTGCTCAGCGGCCAGTGGCCACGGAGCTGCGTGAATCCCTCGGTCCTGGAGAAGAGCGGGCTCCGGCGCTGGCAACCCTACTCGATGGAGCGGGGGCCGGGGGCCTGATCGGAGGGGGCCTCGACGGCCCCCTCCGAAGCCTCCTCCAGATCGGATCGAAGGGCACGGTGAAGGACGGATAGGCGGCGATGAGCCCGGCCAGGCTGTTGGCCATGCCCATGTTCTTGATCTGCGCGTAGAGCGGGATGAACAGGATCGACGGAGGCACCA
Organism: Candidatus Rokuibacteriota bacterium; assembly: GCA_050731715.1. Lineage (GTDB taxonomy): Bacteria > Methylomirabilota > Methylomirabilia > Rokubacteriales > CSP1-6 > 40CM-4-69-5. Next base: position 2,982 of record JBOHPM010000391.1, on the reverse strand, counting down.
GGTAGGTGATGAGCGTGGCGCTGGCCATGAACCCGCGGCCGAGGAAGCGCAGGCGGGCCAGCGCGTAGGCGCCGATGGTGCCGACGGCGGTGGCCAGGAAGGTGCTCGATACCGCCACCACGATGCTGTTGCCGTACCAGGAGACGAACTCGGTCTTGCGGAGGAGCTGCCCGTAGTTCTCCAGCGCGAAGGGACTGGGCCAGAACATCGAGGCCAGGCTGCGCATCTAGTCTAAGTGCCATTAGTCTACAGCACGTGGAGCAGCCCGCGCGTGTGGAGGCTCTCCGGCGCCCAGAAGCCCGCGCTGGCGAACCACTCCGCCGCCTGGGCCGCATCGGCCGTCCGGCACAGTGCGAAGGTGTCGCCGTCGGGGAAGAATCCGCCGAAGGCCAGCCGGCCGGCGCCCCGCAGCTCGATCAGCGCGAACTGGGCCATGTCGTGCTCCGCCGTCCGGCCCTCCACGATCGTGGCCGGTCGGGAGCCGTCGAGCACGATGGCCGGCAGCTCCCAGGGCTCGATGAACTCCGCGAAGCTGCGCGGGACGTAACGGGTCCAGGCTCCCGCCGTCCAGTACGGGTCCTCCTCGACGAGCGGGGCGAGCTGATCGGCTTGCCCCAGCCGGTAGACGAGGTCGACACTCCGGCTGTCGAGCGCCGGCCCCCCGCCGATGACGACACCGCCCGCGCGCAAGCCAGCCAGCCGCTCGATGTGCGCGCGGCGGTGCGGCTCGCGCTTGACGACGTACTGCTCGGCCGTGGTGATGGCGACGTGGACCACGATCACGGGCTGCCTCCTCGGCGGGATGATCGCATGATAATGTGAACGGCGATGGACGTTCTCGCCGAGTTTCGCGCCCGCTATCCGTTCGCCCTCGACGACTTCCAGGTCGAGGCTTGCCAGGCCATCGCGGCCGGCTCGTCGGTGATCGTGGCCGCGCCCACCGGGGCCGGCAAGACGCTGGTGGCCGAGTTCGCCATCACGCTGGCCCTTGCCCAGGGCAAGCGCCTGGCCTACACGACCCCGCTGAAGGCGCTGTCCAACCAGAAGTTCGCCGACTTCACCCGGGCCTACGGTGAAGACAGCGTGGGCATCCTGACCGGCGACGTCAAGGTCAACCCTCAAGCCCGGGTGCTCGTCATGACGACCGAGATCCTCCGCAACATGTTCTACACCGGCGGCCTCGCCAACCTCGGGTGGGTCGTTCTCGACGAATGCCACTACATGGGCGACGAGGGCCGGGGCACCGTGTGGGAGGAGATCATCGTCAACGCCCCCCACGACGTAGCCCTGGTGGCGCTCTCGGCCACCGTGGCCAACGTGGGGGAGATCGCCGACTGGATATCCCTGGTCCACCGCCCGATCGTGCCCATCTACCATCCCCACCGGCCGGTGCCGCTGTCCTACGCCCTGGCCGACCTGGCCGGCGAGATCCACGACTTCGACAAGGTCCGCACCGGACAGGCCCGGGTGGTCGGCGACGAGCGGCGGACCCAGGATGATCGCGGCCGATGGTTCACGCGGCGCGTGGTCGATCCGACCGTCCTCATCGAGGAGCTGGAAGCGCGCAGCTGGCTGCCCGCCATCTACTTCATCTTCAGCCGCGTCGGTTGTGAGCGGGCGATGGGCGACGTCCTCACCGAGGGCCGGGGCTTGCTGTCTCGGGATCAGCGCCGCGAGGTGGACGTGGCCATCGGGGAGGCACTGGCCGAGAGTCCGGGGATGGGGGACTCCGAGCTGAACCAGACGATCTTCCGGGCGCTCGCCCTGGGGGTCGGCGTCCACCACGCCGGCATCCTGCCTAGCCTCAAGCGCCTCACCGAGCGCCTCTTCGAGCGGGGCCTCTGCAAGGTGGTGTTCGCCACCGAGACCATGAGCCTGGGCATCCACATGCCGGCGCGCTCGGTCGTGCTGCAGAGCCTCACCAAGCGCACCGAGCGCGGCTTCCGCTCCCTGCTGCACAACGAACTGACCCAGATGGCCGGGCGGGCCGGGCGGCGGGGGATCGACACCGAGGGCAAGTGCGTCATCGCGCTGGACGCTCGCGACGGCGTCGAGGACGTGGTGCGCGTCGTGGACGGCTCGCCGGAGCCCATCGAGAGCCAGTTCAAGCTGGGCTACGGCTCGGTGGCGCTGCTGATCGCCACCGGCGCCCCGCCCGAGACGCTGCGCCGCCGGGTGGAGGCCTCCTTCGGGCAGTACCAGAACCTCAAACGCATGCGCGAGATGCAGGCCGAGGTGCAGCGGCTCGAGGCCCAGGCCACCGAGGCCCGCGCCTTCGCCGCGCCCTGCGGGGACTTCGGGCGCATCGGCCGCTACCGCAAGCTGCGCGAGGAGGTGGAGGCGCGCCGGCGGGCCAGTGGTCGCGGCGGCCGGGGCGAGCGCGGTCCGATCGAGGCCGAGCCGGGGCGGCTGGCTGTGGTCAAGCGGCGGGGCGCGCCCAGCCTGGCCCTGATCCTCGGCGTGCACTCCATCCGTGGCCACCGGGCGCTGGTCGATGCCCTCCTGCCCAACGGCGCGGTCGTGAGGCTCAAGGCGGGTGCCATCAAGCAGATCCTCTGGTCAACGCCGCCTCTGGTCGTGTCCCGTGACCGCGGCCGCGACCCTCGCGGCCTGCACCACCTGAGCGCCCAGCTGGCGGAGCTCGATGCGCGTGAGGTGCTGGAGCGTGAGCGGGCCCAGCGGCCAGAGGCGGCGCTGGCCAGCGTCGAGTGCCACCGCTGCCCGTGGAGCTCGACCCCGCGGTGCGACCAGGCCTGGCGCGAGGTGGAGCGGCTCGGCGAGCGGCTCGAGCAGCGCCGGCAGGCCCTGGAGACGTTGCGCGGAGCCTACTGGCACGAGTTCCTGAGAGTCGTGGAGGTCCTCGAGCAGTTCGGGGCCGTGCGGGCCGGGCGGCTCGAGGCCAAGGGCCGCCTCATCGCCGGCCTGCGTCACGACAACGAGCTCCTGGTAGCCGAAGTGATTGCCCGCGGGATCCTCGTCGAT
>JBOHPM010000390.1:0-3702 GCA_050731715.1 Candidatus Rokuibacteriota bacterium | reverse complement strand
CAGCGGCGACGCCTTGACCGCCGTAGCCGCCTCGGGCCCCGCCCGGCCCGGGCCCGCAGACACCGCTTCCACCGCTGACGCCGCCACCGGCCTGCCCCCAGACGCCGGTCGACCGCTACCCGCCTCCCCGGCCGCCGCGATCACCGCGATGGCCTGGCCCACCGGCACCACGTCCCCCGCCCGCGCGGTCACGTCGCGCAGCACGCCCGAGGCCGGCGCCTCGATCTCCACCGTGACCTTGTCGGTCTCGATCTCCACGATGGGCTCGCCCCGGTGCACCGTGTCGCCGGGGGCCTTGAGCCATTTCAGGATCTTCCCGGTCTCCTGGGCCAGCTCCAGCGCCGGCATGATGACGTCGGTCGGCATCAGCTCACGCCTTCCCGCACAGCACCTTCGCCGCCTCGAACACCGACTTCTCCGACGGCACGGTGAGGTCCTCGAGCACCGGCGAGAAGGGCACCGGCACGTCCATGGCCCCGATGCGCTTGACCGGCGCGTCGAGGTGATAGAAGGCGCCGTCGGCGATTACCGACGCGATCTCGGCGGTGACGCCGTAGCGCTCGTAACCCTCGTCCACCACGATGGCCCGCGAGGTCTTCTTGGCCGAATCGATCAGCGTCTGCTTGTCCAGGGGGTAGGTCGTCCGCGGGTCGATCACCTCGGCGCTGACACCGACCTCCTCGAGCAGCCTGGCCGCGCCCAGCGCGACCGCCACCATGCTGCTGGTGGCCACGATGGTGACGTCCGTCCCGGCGCGCTTGATCTCGGCCACGCCGAAGGGGATCGTGTAGTCCTCGGCCGGCACCGGGCCCTTGACCCGGTACATCATCTTGTCCTCGAAGATGACCACCGGGCTGTCGTCGCGGATGGCGGACTTCATCAAGCCCTTGGCCTCGTAGGGGCCCGAGGGCAGGGCGACCTTGAGCCCGGGGACGTGGCTCACCCAGGCGTGCAGCGACTGGGAGTGCTGGGCGGCCGAGCGGCGCGTCGCGCCCAGCGTGGTGCGGAAGACGATGGGCACCTTCAGCTTGCCCCCCGACATGTAGTGGACCTTGGCCGCCTGGTTCACGATCTGGTCCATGGCCAGCGTGATGAAGTCCCCGAACATCACGTCGACGACCGGGCGCATACCGGTCATGGCCGCCCCCACGCCGATACCGGCATAGCCAGGCTCGGAGATCGGCGTGTCGATGATCCGCTGGGTCCCGAACTCCTGCACCAGCCCGACCAGCGTCTTGAAGGGATGGCCGGCCTCCGCCACGTCCTCCCCGATGAGGAACACGCGGGGATCGCGCCGCATCTCCTCGGCGATCGCCTCGCGGACCGCCTCGCCATAGGTCAGCTCCCGCACCGCCGTGTCAGGCATCCCACCCTCCATGGCCACCGAGGCTGCTTCAGCGGGAGCCGGGAGTCAAGGCGCGCTTCTTCTTGCGGCGGCCCCGGCAATTCTGCTAAGGTCTGGCCGTTGTTGGCGCTCACAGCGCCGCGACCCCGTTGACGACCGGGGCATGAACCCAGCCAACGCCGCCTCATGATTCCGCTGCCGCGACGTATCAGCCCGCGGGGGGCGGCGAGTATTCTCCGCAGGGTCTTCCACCAGATGCCGGCCGGCGTGGCGTTCCGCCTCTGGGACGGGACCCTGGTGCCCCTGGGGGCCGGCGCGTCGGTGTGCACGGCCGTCGTGCATCGTCCCGAAACGTTCATCCGACTCATGCGCGACCCCAGTCCGCTCAACTTCGCCGAAGCCTATGTGGAGGGCGCCCTCGACCTCGAGGGCGACCTGTTCGCGGCCATGAAGGTCGCCGACGCCATGGAAGAGATCCGGCTCTCCCTGGGCGATCGTCTCCGGCTCTACGTGGACCTCTGGCGGGGCTGACGTGGCCGGGCCCGACGTCATCGTCGTCGGCGGGGGGCCGGGCGGGAGCACCGCCGCCTGGCGCCTGGCTCGGTCCGGCCTGCGGACCCTCCTCCTCGACGCCGCGGTGTTTCCCCGCGTCAAGGTCTGCGCGGGCTGGGTCACGCCGGAGGCCCTGGCCGACGTGGAGGTCGACCCGGAAAAGTATCCGCTCACCATCCAGCCCTTCACCGCCTGCCGCTTCGGGTTCGCCGGGGCGAGCCACGAGACGCGCTGGCGCGGGCCGGCCAGCTACGGGATCGTCCGGAGCGAGTTCGACCACCATCTGCTGGATCGGGCGCGTGCGGCCGGGATGGACGTCCGCGAAGGCGCGCGAGTGACCTCCGTGATCCGCGAGGCGGGTGGGATTCGCGTCGTCAGTGAGCGTGGGGTCTTCACCGCCCCCGTTGTCGTCGGCGCCGGCGGGCACCACTGCCCCGTGGCCAGGGCGTTCGGCGAGGTGTCGCAGCGGGAGGAGGTCGTCATCGCCCAGGAGAGCGAGACGCGGCTGCCCCCTGACCGGCTTGACGCCCTGGCCGATGCCGCGCCGGAGCTCTATGTGGAGGCCGACCTCAAGGGCTATGGCTGGTATTTCCCGAAGGAGGACGTGCTCAACATCGGGATCGGCGTGGTCGGGGGCCCCGGCGCGGACCTGCCCCGTCGCCGGCAGGCGCTGATGGCGTCGCTGCACGCCTCGGGACGGTTGCCCGCCGACCTCCCGATCGAGCCCTTCCGCGGGCACGCCTACGTGGTCCGGCGCCAGGCGCCCCGACGGCTCGCCGGTGACGGCTTCTGTCTCGTCGGCGACGCCGCGGGGCTGGCTCGCGACCTCAGCGGCGAGGGCATCGGACCGGCCATCCGGAGCGGGCTCCTGGCCGCGGCGGCGGTCGAGGCCCACGTGCGGCGCGGGGCCCCGCTGGAGTCGTACCGCGACCAGATCGTGCAGCGCTACGGGCGGGGCGAGCCCGGCTGGCTGGGCCGCCAGCTCGCCCGCCTGCCCGATGCCTGCGCCAAGGGGCTCGTGCGGCTGGTGCTGGCCACCGGGGCCACGCGACGTCACGTGGTGCTGGGGGGAATCTTCGGGATGCGGGAGGTGCCGTCATGACGGGACGAGGCAAGGCCGACGACGCCCGGGCGATCGCCCACCACTACGACGTGTCGAACGAGTTCTACGAGCTCTTCCTCGACCCCCTCATGGTCTACACCTGCGCCTACTACCGGGATCCCGACGGCAAGCTCGAGCAGGCCCAGCAGGACAAGCTCGATCACGTGTGCCGCAAGCTCGAGCTGCGCGCCGGCGAGACCCTGCTGGACATCGGCTGCGGCTGGGGCAGCCTGGCCATGTGGGCAGCCCGTCACTACGGCGTGCGCTCCCACGGGGTGACGCTGTCCCGGGCCCAGGCCGACCACGCCACCGCGCGCATCCGGAGGGAAGGGCTCCAGGACGTGTGCCGCGTCGAGTACCTGGACTACCGGGATCTACCCGCGGACGTCGTGTACGACAAGATCGCCGCCATCGGCGTGATCGAGCACGTGGGGATCCCCAACTACCCGGCCTTCTTCGCCGGCGTGCGCGCCCGGCTCAAGGACGGGGGGCTCTACCTCAACCACGGCATCGTCCACGACTTCCACTGGAAGCGCTCGAGCCAGACGGAGTTCCTCTACCGTCACGTCTTCCCCAACGGCGACCTGGCCGGGTTCAGCGAGACGGTCACCGAGATGGAGCGCGCGGGCTGGGAGATCACGGACGTCGAGGGGCTGCGCCTGCACTACGCCCGCACCTGCCGGCAGTGGGTCGAGCGGCTGTG
>JBOHPM010000389.1:0-3703 GCA_050731715.1 Candidatus Rokuibacteriota bacterium | reverse complement strand
ACGTGGCCACCCAGGACGTTCGCGACAAGGTGGCGGCCGTCATCCGCAACCTGCCCCGCGACATCCGCACTCCCATCATCTCCAAGACCGACAACGACCAGGCCCCGGTGCTCACGGTGGCGGTGGCTGGCAACCGGTCGCTCAAGGAGCTGACCGAGATCGCCGACAAGCTCGTGCGGGTCGAGCTCGAGCGCTCCTCCGGGGTGGGCGAGGTCCGCATCGTGGGGGGGCTCAGCCGCGCGGTGAACATCTGGATCGACGCCGACCGCCTGGCCGCCTACCAGATGCCCATCACCGCCGTGCGGGACGCGCTGGGCCGACAGAACGCCGACCTGCCCGGCGGCAACGTCACGGCGGGGCTCAACGAGAAGTCCCTGCGCACGATGGGGCGCGTGGCCGATCCCAAGTCGTTCAACGACCTGGTGGTGGCCACGATCAACGGAGCCCCGGTGCGGATCCGCGACATCGGCCGCGCCGAGGACGGCACCAAGGAGCAGCGCTCGGCGGCCCGTCTCAACGGCGTACCCACCGTGATGCTGGAGGTCCGCCGCCAGTCGGGCGAGAACACCGTGGCCGTCATCGACTCGGCCAAGAAGAACCTGGCCCGCCTGCAGGCCCGCATCCCGGCCGACGTCCGGCTGGAGGTGATCGCCGACCAGTCCCGGTACATCCACGCCGCCCTGAGCGAGATCAATCTGCACCTCGTGCTCGGCTCGATCCTGGCCTCGCTGGTGGTGCTGGCTTTCATGCGCTCCTGGCGGTCCACGCTCATCGCCGCGATCGCCATCCCGACCTCGACCATCGCGGCCTTCGGCGTGATGTGGGCGCTGGGCTTCACGCTCAACAGCGTGACCATGCTGGCCCTGGTCCTCATGGTCGGCATCGTCATCGACGACGCCATCGTCGTCCTCGAGAACATCTTCCGCTTCGTGGAAGAGAAGAAGATGCGGCCGTTCGAGGCCGCCCGGGAGGCCACCCGGGACATCGGCCTGGCCGTCCTGGCCACCACGCTCTCCCTGGTCGTCATCTTCGTGCCGGTGTCCTTCATGTCGTCGGTGTCGGGGCGGTTCCTCTACCAGTTCGGTCTCACCGCGGCCGCCGCCGTGCTGGTCAGCCTGCTCGTCAGCTTCACGCTGACGCCGATGATGAGCGCTCGGCTCCTGCGCACCGAAGACGCCGCCGCCGGCGAGCCCGGCGCGGCGAAATCACGGACGGGCTTCTATGCGTGGCTCGACCGCGGGTACGCGTGGACCCTGGCCTGGTCGATGCAGCACCGGACCCTGTTCGTGGTGATGTCCCTCGTCGTCATCGCCTCCTCGTGGCCGCTCTATCGCCTGGTCAACCAGGAATACGTCCCCAGCGACGTGGACGAAGCCGAGTTCCAGATCATCGCCTTCGGTCCCGAGGGCATGAGCCTGGCCGCCATGGACGAGGCCATGCAGGCGCTGGCCGCCGAGGTCCAGAAGGTCCGGGGCGTGCGTCTGGTCATGATCAACGCCGGCGGCAGTTTTCTGAATCGCGTGAACCAGGGCAACGGCTACGTGCGGATCGCGCCCCACGAGGAGCGGACGGTCAACCTCAAGAAGTTCTGGGCCGGGCTCAAGCGCGGCGAGCCTCTGGCCATCTTCCGCGACAACTACACTCAGCGCGACGTGATCCAGAACGTGCGGGCGCGCGTCCGCAAGTTCCGCGATCTGCGGGTGCAGGTGCGGAACATCCCCGGCTTCAACATCGGCGGCGGCTCCTTCGACATCGATTTCATCATCCGGGGCCCGGAGCTGGCCACGCTGGCCCAGCTCGGCGAGCGGCTGCGCGAGCGCTCCCGCGAGCTCGGCGGCATCGTGGACGCCGACACCACGCTGAAGCTCGACCGGCCCGAGCTACGGGTGGAGATCGACCGCGAGCGGGCCGCCGATCTGCGGGTCGAGACGGAACAGATCGCCACCGCGCTCCGTCTCATGGTCGGCGGGGACGACGAGGTCTCGAAGTTCCGCGATCCTCTGGTCGACGAGGACTACGACATCACCCTCCGCCTGGCTGCGGACCAGCGGGGCCGGGCCGAGACGATCTCGCGGCTCTTCGTCCCCCGTTCGTCGGCGACCGCCGTCGCCGCCACCGGGGCGGCGCCCCAGGTCGGGCTGGCGCCGGGCGGCGGCCTCGTCCGGCTCGACAACCTGGTCAAGATCGTGGCGACCGAGTCGCCGGCGCGCATCGATCGCTCCGACCGCCAGCGGGAGGTCCGGCTGCGGGCCCAGGTGGCGCCGGGCTACGGGCAGGCCGACCGGATCGACGCGCTGCGGAAGGCCGCGGGCGAGATGAACCTGCCCGCGGGCTACTCCACGGCGGTGTCCGGCCGAGCCCGGGAGTTCGAGAAGACGTTCGTGGAGTTCCTGTGGGTGTTCCTGCTGTCGGTGATCTTCATGTACATGATCCTGGCTTCGCAGTTCGAGAGCCTGATCCACCCCTTGACGATCTTGCTCTCGCTGCCGCTGTCGGTGCCCTTCGCGATGCTCTCGCTGTGGTACACGAGCAACACGCTCAACCTCTACTCGGCCCTGGGCATCCTCGTCCTGTTCGGGGTCGTCAAGAAGAACGCCATCCTCCAGATCGATCACATGAACAATCTGCGCGCCCACGGCATGGAGCGGTTGGCCGCCATCATGCAGGGCAACCGTGACCGGCTCCGGCCGATCTTGATGACCACGCTGGCCCTGGTGGCGGGCATGCTGCCGTTGTGGGTGGGCACGGGGCCCGGCGCCGAGGAGCGGCGGGCCATCGCGGTGGTGGTCATCGGCGGGCAGATGCTCTCGCTGCTGCTGACCCTGCTGGTGACGCCCGTGGCGTACTCGATCTTCGAGGACGCGGCGGTGGCGCTCCAGTGGGCGCGCCCGAGCCTGGTCGGCGGCGCGGTGCGCCGTCGCGTCCGTCGCCTGCGGGGCCAGCGCGTGCTGCCGGGGAACGGCCGCAAGCCCATTACACCCGGCGGCGGTTAGCCCTAGCCTACCAGCGGAAGCCTTCCTCGCTCCGCCGGCCCTTGTCGCCCGCTCGCCGCTCGTTTCCGGGCTTGCGCCGGGTGCTGGGCGGCTTGCGGTCGTCGTCTCCGCTCCGGCGCCGGTCGGGACGTCCCTGGCTCCGGCTGGGCCCCCGGGGATCCCACCCACCCCCTCCGGGGCGTTGGTCGAAGCCGCCACTGGGAGGACCACCGGGGCGAGCGCCGGGGCCAGCGGAGCGTGGGGGGCCGCCCGGCCGGGAGCCCGGCGAACGGGGCGGGGGCGCTGAGCCCCGGGGTGTGGCCTTGTCCACCCGGATCATGCGGCCGTCGAGGCTGGTGTTGTTCAGGCTCCCGATCGCGCGCTCGGCTTCCTCGGGCGTCGCCATCTCCACGAACCCGAAGCCGCGCGAGCGGCCCGTGGCGCGGTCCGTCATCACCGTGGCTGCGGTCACCGCGCCGAAGCGGGCGAACGCGCCGCGCAGACTCTCGTTGGTCGTCGTGAACGACAGGCCGCCGACGAACAGCTTCACGGGCATGCGCGGGCTCCTTTCCCGACTCTCAACGCGCGCGGGGGGCGTCCAGGGTCAGGTCGGCGGCCGGCCGCGCGTTGAGCACCTGCGCGGGACCGAGCCACGCCCTGCGGGCGACCCCCAGGCCCAGCTCGAGGTTGTCCAGGTTGGACAGGTAATGGGTGTCGGAATTCACGGCGAT
>JBOHPM010000388.1:0-3708 GCA_050731715.1 Candidatus Rokuibacteriota bacterium | reverse complement strand
TGTACACGGCGACGTCGCCGGCCGGCGCGTCCTTCAACATGCTCCACGCCAAGTGCGGCTCGCGGTTGCGCCAGCAGATGTTCTGTCCCGCCTGTAACGTCGTCGTCGAGCGCGCCGACACGGTGCGCGGGTACGAGTTCGCCAAGGACCAGTACGTCCGCGTCGCCGACGCCGAGCTCAAGAGCCTCGAGGGCGAGGCCTCCCGGATGATCGACATCGCCGAGTTCGTCCCGCTCGAGAAGGTCGACCCGATCTATTTCGAGCGGACCTACTACCTCGGGCCCGACAAGGGTGGAGAGAAGGCCTACCGCCTGCTGGCCGACGCCATGGCCAAGAGCAGCCGGGTGGCCCTGGCCAAGTTCGTCATGCGGGGCAAGGAGAGCCTGGTGCTGATCCGCTCGGCCCGGGACGGGCTCATGCTCCACACCATGTATTTCGCCGACGAGGTGCGCGACTTCGGCGAGATCGACAAGGGACAGTCGGCCAAGATCAAGGGCGGCGAGATGGAGCTGGCCCAGCAGCTCATCGACGGCCTGACCAACGACGACTTCAAGCCCGAGCAGTACGAGGACGAGTACCGCCAGCGGGTGCTGGATCTGATCAATCGCAAAGTGGCGGGCCAGGAGGTCACGGTGGCCGCCCCGGCCCCGCCCCGCGCGCAAGTGGTCGACCTCATGGAAGCCCTCAAGGAGAGCCTGGCCAAGCGCAAGCCCCCGGCCAAGGTGACGCCCAGGCGCGCCGAGCCGGCCCGCGCCGAGCCCATCCGCGCCGCCCGCCGAGCCCAGGGCAAGAAGTAGCCGGTCAGCCGCCCTTCTGGCGGGGATCGAGCAGGTCCCGCAGACCGTCGCCGAGCATGTTGAACCCGAAGACGGCGAGCGAGAGCGCCACCGCCGGCCAGATCGCCAGCCAGGGCGCCTGGTACATGTGGTCGAGCCCGGCCAGCGAGAGCATGCCCCCCCAGGTCGGGTAGGGCGGTGGGATCCCGAGCCCCAGGAACGACAGGCTGGCCTCGGTGAGGATCACCGTGGACAGCCCCGTCGTGGCCACCACGATGATCGTCGGCAGCACGTTGGGCAGGATGTGGCTGGCGGTGATGCGCACGTGGCCGGCGCCGGCGGCCCGCGCCCCTTCGATGTAGGTGTGCTCCTTGATGGCCAGGGCCACGGCCCGGATGATCCGCGAGTTCTGGATGCCGAAGGCCACGCCCAGCACCACCGTGATGTTCAGGACGCTCGGCCCCACCAGCGACATGATCGACATCAAGAGCAGCAGCGGCGGGAAGGCCATCCAGGCGTCCACGCTGCGCTGAACGAGGAGATCCACGCGGCCGCCGAAGTAGCCGGAGAGCACGCCGATGAGGGTGGCCAGCACACAGCCCAGGGCCACGGCGCCGAAGCCCACGTAGAGCGAGATCCGGGCCCCGTAGAGCAGACGGGTGAGCAGATCACGGCCGAGCTGATCGGTACCCAGCCAGTGACTGCCGCTCACGAAGACGAACCGCTCGCGCAGGTTCGTCTCGGCGAAGCCATAGGGGGTGAGGACATCGGCCAGGACGGCGGCGAAGAGCATGACGAAGACGATGCCGCCCCCGGCGGTGCCCAGCGGCTTGCGGCGCACCATCTGCACCCACACGTCGAGGTACCACGCGCGCGCGGGCGGCCGGGCGCGGAGTTCGAGGGCGACGGAGGGCGCGATCGTGGCCATGTTCAGCGATACCGGATGCGGGGGTCCAGAACCGCGTACGACAGATCGATCACCAGATTGAGCCCGACCACCATGGCCGCCACGATCAGGTTCACCGACTGCACCACCGGGTAGTCGAGCCGGGTGAGGGCTTCGAAGAAGAAGAGGCCCACCCCGGGCAGGCGGAAGATGGCCTCGATGATCACCGAGCCACCGATGTAGAGCGGAGTCTGCAGCCCGACCAGGCTGATCACCGGGATCAGCGCGTTCTTCAGGGCGTGCCGCAGGACGATGGCCCGCTCGCTCAGCCCCTTCGACCAGGCGGTCCGGATGTAGTCCTGGCGCAGCACGTCGAGCAGGGCCGAGCGTGTGATGCGCATGATGGGCCCGGCCCGGGTGACGCCGAAGACCAGGGCCGGCACGGTCATGATCTTGAGGTTCTGCAGGGGATCGGTGGTGAAGGCCACGTAGGTCCACACCGGCGTCCACTTGAAGTAGATGGACGGCAAGACGACCACCAGGACGGCCAGACCGAAGTACGGCACCGAGAGGGCCAGGATGGCCAGGATCCGTCCCACGTAGTCGGCAGCGGTGTCCTGGCGCACGGCCGAGACGATGCCGACCACGACGCCGATCACCACCGAGATCAGGATGGTCAGCAGGGCCAGCTCCAGGGTCACCGGGAAGCGCCGGACGAACTCGTCCCAGATCGGCTGGCGCGTCCAGTACGACCGGCCGAAATCGCCGCGTAACAGGATGCCGCCGATCCAATCGAGATACTGGACGTGCAGGGGCCGATCGAGGCCGAGGTCCTTGCGCAAGGCTTCCAGCGTGGGGGCGTAGGCGTGGCCTTCCACCATCCGGGTGGCGACGTCGCCCGGCATGAGCTGCATGATCAGGAAGACGAGGACGCTGACGAGGAACAGCGTGGGGACGGCCAGGCCCACGCGGCGCAGCACGTACTGCCGCATGCGCTCACCCGCTCATCAGCGGCCGGGGCTCACCGATCCAGCCACGTGTAGGCGAGCCGCATGCCCAGGCCATAGCCATCGTGGTGCTTGAACGCTTTGACGTGGGGCGGGTGGGTGATGTACTGGGGCGCGTTCGGCACGTAGATGTAGTACGCCTTGTCGGCGAGGTAGCGCTGGATGTCGTAGACGATCTCGCGGCGCCTGGCCGGATCGAGCTCGCGACGCTGGGCGACGAGCAGCTTGTTCAGCTCGGCGTCGGCCACGTGGCTCCGGTTGTTCGACTGCTCGGGGAAGAACACCCCGTACAGGAAATCGTCCACCTCGGTGAAGGGCGTCACCGGTCCCATGGCCATCTTCTCGTACTTGCCCAGATAGGTGGTCGAGATGTACTTGCCGTACTCCTCGGGCTTGAGCTCGGCGGTCACGCCGATCTTGCTGAGATTGTCGGCGGCCAGCTCGTAGTAGGTCCGCCAGGGCGGCGCGTAGCCCGGCCAGTGGAACATGGGCACAGTCAGGCCTCGGCCCAGGCCGGCCTGGGCCAGGAGGGCTTTGGCCTCGGCCGGATCGTAGCCGATGAGGTACTTGGCCCGGGTCGGATCGAGCTTCGCCGCCTCGAGCTTCCAGTCCTTCATGGCGCACGGCACGGGCCCGCTGTCGATGCACGCCTCGCCGAACAGCAGCGCGTCATTCCAGGCCTTGCGATCGATGGCGAGCGACAGCGCCCGGCGCACGCGGATGTCGTTGAAGGGCGGCTGGTCGGTGCGCATGTAGATCTTGCCCTGTCCGATGACCTCGGTCGGCGTGACGACCATCTCGGGGTTCGTCTTCTTCACCGACTTGCCGTCCTCGGGCGAGAGCCAGCCCCACATGTGGCCGAGGTCGACCTTGCCGGCCCGCAGCACGCTGAGCCGGGTGGCGGCGTCGGGAGTGATCTCGAGCACCACGCCGTCCAGATAGGGCAACCCCTTCATGAAGTAATCAGGGTGTCGCTCGAAGACGACCCGTACCCCCCGCTCGTAGGACTTGAGCACGAAGGGGCCGGTGCCGATCACCG
>JBOHPM010000387.1:0-3744 GCA_050731715.1 Candidatus Rokuibacteriota bacterium | reverse complement strand
ATCTCGGCCAGGGCGGGCACGGCCGCGGCGAGATGCTCGACGTGCTTGAGCACGACCCAGCCGGCCGGCGTCTTCACGGGGGTCGAGACGCCACCCGGGGCCAGTTGGAAGGCGGCCTCCTCGAGCGAATCCGGCGGGGTGAAGCCCGCCGACGCCGCCTGCCGGGCCATCGTCGTCTCCACCGGCGCGAGGCCCAGCTGCCGGGCCTCGGCCATGAAATCGGCCGCACCGAGCAGCTTGGCGCGCGCCTCGTCGGCCCGGGTCCGCGCTGCCCGGTCCGCGGCCTCGGTGGTCAGCCGCTCGCGAATCTGCCCGGCCACGGCCTTGAGCGGCTTGCGGCCACCCTCGCGGATCTCCTGGACCTTGATGGCGTGAAAGCCGAAGGGGGTCCGCACCGGCTCGGGCGAGACCTCGCCCTTCTTGAGCGCAAACACAGCGCTCTCGAACTGGGGAACCGTCTCGCCCTGCTTGACGAACCCCAGGTCACCGCCCCGCGCCGCCGAGCCGGGATCATGGGAGAGCTCGCGGGCCAGCCTGGCGAAGTCCTCCCCGGCCCGGGCCCGCCGGATGGCCTCGGCGACCTTCGCCTTGGCCTGGTCTTCGGCTTCGCTGCCGCCCGTCGCCGGCACCCGGACCAGGATGTGCGCGGCCCGCGCCTGGCGCGGCTCGTCGAACTCGACGCCGTGCTCGGTGTAGAACTTCTCGACCTCGGCATCGCCGATCGTGGGCCGCGCGCTCTGGGGATGCACCGCCACGTACTGCACGCGCCGCCGCTCGGGCAGTCGGAACTCCGCGGCGTGAGTCTTGAGGTACGCGGCCAGGTCGTCGTCGGTGGGCACGATCTCGGCGATGAAGGGGGTCAGCTCCACGAGCGCCCACGCCGCCCGTACCTGCCCCCGCACGTGCACGAAAGCCTGCTCCACCTCCGTGTCGCTGACCCGGACGCCGCTCCGCACCGCCTGCTCGACCTTCGTGCGGGTGATCCGCCGGCGCATCTCGTGCTCGAAGCTACCCTTGCTGTAGCCCAGCCGCCGCAGGACGTCCTCGTAGCGCTTGAGGGTGAAGCGACCGCCCTCGTGGAAGGCCGGGATCGCGTGGATCTGGGCGTTGAGCTCCTCGTCGGCGAGGCCCAGCCCCTCGGCCTGGGCCTGCTGCGTCACCAGCTCCTCCTGCACGAGGTCGTTCACGACCAGCTGGGGCAGGCCGAACCGCTCGGCCATCTCGGGCGAGAAGCGATCACGCAGGACCTGGGCGTAGGTGTTGAGGTACTCCTGGTAGCGCCGCTGATAACGCTCGACGGAGATCGCCTCGCCGTTGACGCTGGCCACGCTGTCCCGCGTCGCGCCGTCGGGGCCCATGGCGCCGAACACGAACAGCGACGCGATGAACGCGCCGATGACGATGAAGAGCCCGACCTGCAGGCTTCGCCGGTAGCGACGCATGAACGCGATCATCGCGGGGCCTGGCCCTCCAGCTCCTCGGGGACCACCCGACGAGCCACGGTGATGAAGCCGGTATGGGCGACCATGCGGTGGAAGGGCCGCACCGACTGGCCCTCGATGTTCCAGGGCCGCATGAGCGTCTCGAAGGTCTCGATCAGCGCCCACTGCGGCTCCCGGCGCAGCGTCTCGCTGAGCTGGTGAGACTGGATGATCGTGGGCACATAGGCCACGAAGATCCCGCCCGGGCGCAGCACGCGCGCGACGCCGGCGGTGAGCGTCCACGGCTCGGGCAGGTCCAGCAGCACGCGGTCCACGGGGGCCTCGTCGCCGATGCCGTCCTCGACGGCGCCCAGCCGCACGGTGAGGTTCTGCACCTCGCCCAGCCGCATGTGGATGTTGGCCAGGGCCCGGCGGGCGAACTCGTCGCGCTGCTCGTACGTCACCACGTGGCCCTCGGGCCCCACCACGCGCAGCAGGGCCAGCGTCAGCGCGCCCGAGCCGGTGCCGGCCTCCAGGACCCGGCAGCCCGGGTAGATGTCGGCCCAGAACAGGATCATGGCCAGGTCCTTGGGATAGATGACCTGCGCCCCCCGCGGCATTTCCAGGACGAACTCGGCCAGCGTGGGGCGCAGCGCCAGGTAGCGCAGGCGGAGCGAGCTGCGGATCCAGCTTCCCTCGGGCTGGCCGATGATGGCGTCGTGCGCGATCCACCCCCGATCGGAGTGGAAGGTCTCGGACTTGCGCAGGAAGAGCAGGTGGCGGTTGCCCCGCTGGTCGATCAGCAGCGCCTGCTCGCCGTCCTGGAAGGGTAGCCGCTCACTCACTGGCGGTCACGGGGCGCGGGCAGGAAGAGCGCCACGAAGAACGCCGCCAGCGGCAGGAGCAGGCAAATCCAGAGCACCGCCGGCAACCCCCAGCGATCGGCGACAGCGCCGAGCAACGCCACGCCGATCCCACCGGTACCGAAGGCGAGGCCCACAAGGAGGCCGGCGGCCATGCCGGTGTTGGCGGGCAGGTAGCTCTGGCCCAACACCACGGACACGGTGAAGCTCGACACCAGCACCGCGCCGAAGAGCCCGAGCGCGACGAAGGCCGCCGGCCCCGAGGCCAGCAAGAACAGGGCGCCCACGGGCGCGGCCGCCAGTAGAGCCAGCGTCATGAACGGCCGGGGTCCCCAGCGATCGGCGAGTGGACCGGCGATCACAGTCCCCAGCGCACCCGCGCCGAGGAACACGAACAGCAGCGGCCCCACGAGCCGCGGGTCGGCCCCCAGGTGGTCGAGGTAGTAGAAGGGCACGAAGGTCGTGAACCCGAGCGCGGCCCAGGACCGAAGCGTCACCACCAGCACCAGCAGAGCCATGGCCCACGGCATGTTCGCGCCGCGCGCGGTGGCCCGGGCCACCGCCGGCCCGGTGGGACGACTGAGAAACGGCAGCGCGACCACGAGGAGCGTGCCCGCCAGGGCCGTGGGCAGCATCATGCCCAGGGTGCCGGCGGTCCCGATCCCGGTCACCAGCACCGTGATCAGCGGCGGCCCCAGCGCGATCCCGATGTTGCCACCCAGCGAGAACCACGAGAGCGCCGTCGCCCGGCGGTCGCCGGCGACGCTGGCGGCCGTGCGATAGCCCTCCGGGTGGTAGGCGGCGACCCCGAGCCCCATGACGACGACGAGCAGCAGCAGGGCGCCGTACCCGGGCACCACGCCGGTGAGGCCGAGGCCGGTCCCGGTGACGAACACCGACGCGGGCAGGAGCCAGCGCCGTGCCGTCTGATCCGAGAGATACCCGAAGAGCGGCTGCACGATCGACGACGTGATGTTGGCGGCGAGCATGATGGCGCCGACCTCGGCATACGACAGGGCGTGGGCCGTCTTGAGAAAGGGCAGGATCGCGGGCAGCGAGCCCTGATTCACGTCGATGACCAGATGCCCCAGGGCCAGGAGCCCGATCAGCTTGACGTTGGGCCGAACACGCTCGGTGTCGACGACGAGGGACGATGCGGCGGGCCCGCCGAAGGCCGCCGACTTCGCATCTGCCATGACTCCGCAATGGTACACTAACCGGCGCGATGGACCCACCGTCGCCCGCCCCGCCCCCGCCGCTGACGATTCGCGAGCTCGGTCACGTCTCGCTCTTCGTGCGTGACCTGGCGGCGACGCGACGGTTCTACCGCGACATCCTCGGGCTGGCCGAGACCGGAACCGGCAAGGGCGGGCGCATCGTGTTCTTCTCGGCGGGTCGCCATCACCACGACCTGTCCTGCGAGCTGGCGCGCGCCGACGGGCCGGGCCCGCAACCCAAGG
>JBOHPM010000386.1:0-3753 GCA_050731715.1 Candidatus Rokuibacteriota bacterium | reverse complement strand
CGGCCAGCCCGACGCGGCCCGGATCGCGGGCGCCGCCGGCCAGAAGGCGATCGACGGCGTCCTGGCCGGGCTCGCCGACCCGGTGCTCCGGGCCAGCCTCGAGCGGTCGCCCCTGGTCCGGCACGTGCGCGATCTCGCCCCACCAGGATCCTGACTCATCCCTCGACCTGCTGCGACATCGCGTGCACTGGCGGCCGAGGGGCGGACGCCGGCCCGTATCCCACACGGTCACAGACCCGGCGGTGCCTCTGATCCGGCGAGTGCGCGATCGCGCCGGTCTCAGCTCGGCACGAGGAAGATGAGGAGCGAGCCGGTCAGCACCAGGGACGCCGTCCACAACCGGTCGAGATTGACCCAGCCCCGCCGCAGGAAAGCGAGCCCGACCCAGTCGTAGACCACAATCGCGATCACCCCGGTCGTCACTAGCATCGCCAGCGTGTGTACTCCGACCGCGGCTAGCGAGGCGGCCAGCGAGCCGCCGGCCGCCACGTGGTCGTGTCCCTGCCCGGCGGACCCGAGCGGGATCAGGACCGGCGCCAGCATCAGGCCGGCGCCGTGGGCGCTGGCCATCAGGAACGACCAGAGCCCGAGCCCGACCATGCCGGTGCGCATACCGACCCGCACGCGATGACGCGAGCCGTAGAGGGCGTGGTAGACCGCCCCCCCGATCAGCACGATGCCGGCGGCGAGCCGGAGAGCCTGTTGATCGACGACCAGGCCGAGGGCCACGACCGCCAGCGCCACCAGGGCGACCGACAACGCGTGGCCGAGCGCGATGGGGATCAGCGAGGTCACGACCACGCCCCGGCTCCCCCGATGCAGGCCGAGGGCGACCGCGAAGAGCCAGCCCATGGCGGGGTTGACGCCATGAAAGGCGCCGAGCCCCACCAGGGCCAGCCACGGCCACGTCATGGTCGTCCCGGGCGGCCTACCTCACGGATAGCAGTACGAGTCCGAGGAGGCGTCGCCGCCCTGCAGGCGAACCTGATGCGGCAGGTACCCGTCGGGCCACGGCATGAAGAAGTCCTTGGCGAGCTCGATGCCACCGCCGGGCTTGGCGTCTACGCGGACCATCCATCCCTTGACGCCGTCCGGGTAGAACTGCGGGTCGACGGCCCCGTAGAGGGAATTGGTGAAGTAGATCCGCCGGCCGTCTCGGCTGACCTCGACCATCTGCGGCCCGCCGTTGAGCGGGCCCCGGCCGGCGGGATGCGCGGCGCGCGCCACGATGCCGCCGAGCCGCAGGGTGCCGGTCAGCTTCGGCTTGAACGGGTCGGAGACGTCGTACTGCTGGAAGTCGCCGGTGCCCCAGCAGGACACGTAGAGATAGCGGTCGTCGACGGAGAGGTCGATGTCGGTGACGAGCGGCGGGCAGGCCTTGAAGGCCTGGATCGCGGGCGGTAGCCGACTGGGATCGGCGGGCTCAGCCGGAATGTCGATCACCTTCTTGACCGCCCACTTGTTGCCGTCGCGGTACCACACCCAGATCGACGACGACAGGTCCTTGAGACATACCACGCAGTTGACGAACCCGTAGGCCTTGGTCGGGTCGTGGGCGGGGCGAAGCTCGAACACCAGCTGGTACTCCGGACCGAAATCGATCTCTTGCAGATGCTTGCGCTTGTGCAGGTCCCAGAAGTGCAGCCGCCGTCCGTACTTGCTACCGAGCAGCAAGTCCGGTACTAGCCCTCCCTCGAACATATCGGGCGTGCCCCATTCGCTCGTCACCATGGTGTCGTGGCCGAGATGCCACCACATGTCGTAGGCGAAGCTCTGCGGACCCCGGTCGATCTCCCAGCGTCCGCGCACGTCGAACGTCTCGTGGTCCATGACGAACACGCCGCCCGGTCCCTTGCCCTCGGCGTTGCCCAGCGCGGTGACGTAGATGCCGTCCGGGCCGCAATGCACCGTGTGAGGCCGGGAGTAACCCGCACGCTCCGCCAGCTCACGCGCGTCGATGGTCCGGATGACCTTGGGTTGCTTGGGGTCAGGCTGCGTATCGAGGACGTGGAGGTTCGACGAGCGGAGCCCCGGCACGATGAGGTAGCGCCGCTCCACGTGTGGGTGCGGGGCGTTGGGACAGAGGCAGGAGCTGCAGGCGTTCCAGCCAAAGTGGTGCAGCTCATCGCCGGCGCCCGGCATGGGCGTCCGGCCCACGATCTGCGCGTAGCTCTTGGAGCTCGGGTCGACGTCGACGACGGCGATGCGGTCCGGTCGCGCCCGCTGAGGATCGAACTCCGCCACGTACGCCAGCTTCTCGGGAGGCGCCTTCGCGGCCAGGCGCGGAGAAGGGTAAAACGAGGGATCGGGTGTCCATCTCGCCATGGCGGTCTCCTTCTGTGCGCGCGTTCCTAGGCTGGGGGCGTCAGTGTACCACTGGCACGGCGCGGGCTCTTTGCGCTCCGCCCCACCGCCCAGGCGACCGCGGCCGCCGCCAGGCCCAGCGCCACCGCGCTGACCGGGCGCGTGACGAAGATCGTCAGGTCGTTACCGTGGGAGACCATCGCGGTGAGGAAGTACTGCTCGGCCATCGGGCCCAGGATGATGCCCATCACCATCGGGGGCACCGGCAGGTCCCAGCGGCGCATCACGAAGCCCAGCACGCCGAACAGCATCGTGAGCCAGACGTCGGCCATGTCGTTGCGCAGCGCGAAGGCGCCGATGAAGCAGAAGACCACGATGAACGTGTTGAGCAGGGAAGCCGGCACGCGCATCAGCGCGGCGAAGACCACCGCGGCCAGAAACCCCAGCCCGATCATGAGCACGTTCGCCAGGATCATGCCGGCGAACAGCGTGTAGACCTGCTCCGGCTGCCGGGTGAAGAGGAGCGGGCCCGGCTGGATGCCGTGGATGAGGAACACGCCCATCATCACGGCGGTGGCCGCGCTGCCCGGGATGCCCAGCGTCAGCAGGTGGATCATGGCCCCGCCCGTGGAGCCGTTGTTGGCGCTCTCGGCGGCCACCAGCCCGCCGGCGTGGCCCTTCCCGAAGCGCTCGGGGTCGCGGGCCACCTGCTTTTCCAGGCCGTAGGCGACGAAGGCCGACACCGTCGCCCCGGCGCCGGCCAATCCGCCCACCGCGATCCCCACCGCGGTGCCGCGGACGAGCGAGCTTCGGAGCGGCCACAGGTCCAGCAGCGGCAGCCGGGGTACGGATCGGAGGGCGGCGGTGACGGCGGCCCCGTGGACCGGCGGTCCGGCGAGCTGGTCGAGGATCTCGCCGATGGCGAAGAGCCCGATGAGGACCGTGACGAAGTCCACGCCCGTGCGGAGGAACGGCACACCGAACGTGAACCGCTCCACGCCGTACTGGGCCTCGGTCCCCACCGTGCCCAGGAACATCCCGGCCAGCAGCGAGATGAGCGCCCCGGTGGTCGAGGCGTGCCCGAGCACCGAGACACTGGCCAGCCCGAACACGACCACGGAGAAGAACTCCACCGCCGAGAAGCTGAGCGCGAACCGGGCGAAGGGCGGGGCGAAGAACGCCAGACAGAGCGCGCTGGCCAGGCCCCCGATGGCGGAGGCCATGATGGCCAGGCCGAGCGCGTAGCGGGCCTGGCCCTGGCGATTGAGCGGGTGGCCCTCCCACGCCGTGGGCACGTTCATGGGGTCGCCGGGGATGTTGAAGAGGATCGCGGTGATGGAGCCGCCGAACACCCCGCCGCAGTAGATGCCGGTCATCAGCAGCAGCGCGGGCACGATGCCCATGAAGTACGTGAACGGAAGGACCAGCACGATCGAGTTGAGCATGGTG
>JBOHPM010000385.1:0-3756 GCA_050731715.1 Candidatus Rokuibacteriota bacterium | reverse complement strand
TGGCGAGCGTGCTCTTGGCCCGTCGGATGGTGGCCCCGATTCGAATATTGCAGGCGGGGGCGGCCCGGATCGGCGCGGGGGAGCTCGGTCACCGCATCGCGGTCCGGACGGGTGACGAGCTGGAGGCACTCGGCGAGGAGTTCAACCGGACAGCCGCGCAACTTCAAGAATCGTACGCCGGCCTCGAGCAGAAAATCGAGGCCCGTACCGCCGAGTTGACGCGCTCGGTGAACCAGCTCACCGCGCTCGGGGAGGTCGGCCGTGCGGTCAGCTCCACGCTCGACATCGAGACCGTCCTCGACACCATCGTGTCACGCGCCGGCCAGCTCGCCGGCGCGGACGGCTGCTCGATCTACGAGTATGACGAAGCGACGGAGCAGTTCAACCTCCGGGCGACGCACAACCTCGAGCCGGCGCTGGTCGAGGCGATCCGTGCCATGCCCCTGCACAAAGGGGAGGGCGTCATGGGGCGCGCGGCCGAGCTACGGGAGCCCATCCAGGTCTTCGATATCGCCCAGCCTGGCGCCTATCAGAGCCGCCAGCGCGACCTCCTGATCCGCGCCGGCTATCGGGCGGTCCTCTCGGTGCCACTCTTGAGAGAAGATGAAATCATCGGTAGTCTCTCGGTCACCCGCAACGCGCCGGGCGAGTTCCCGCCGGAAGTGGTGGACCTGCTGAAGACTTTGGCGACCCAGTCCGCCCTCGCCATCCAGAACGCGCGCCTCTTCCGCGAGATCGAAGATAAAGGGCGCCAGCTCGAGATCGCCAGCAAGCACAAGTCGCAGTTCCTCGCCAACATGAGCCACGAGCTGCGGACGCCCATGAACGCCATCATCGGCATCACCGAGATGCTCCTCGAGGACGCCAGGGCCCTCGGTCAGGAGGAGCAGGTCGAGCCGCACGAGCGTATTCTCCGAGCCGGCAAGCACCTCCTGGCCCTGATCAATGACATCCTGGACCTGTCCAAGATCGAAGCGGGCAAGATGGAGCTCCATCTCGAGTCGTTCGCGATCACGCCGCTCGTCGAGGACGTGGTGACGACGATCCGGCCGCTCGCGGAGAAGAACGGCAACCGGGTCGTGGTGGAGTGCCCCGTGGATCTCGGCACGATGCGGGCTGACGCGACGCGAGTCCGCCAGGCGCTGCTCAATCTCGCCAGCAACGCCGGCAAGTTCACCGAGGGCGGCCTGGTCACCGTTGCCGTCGTGCGCCGGCGCGACGACGCACGCGACTGGATCACGTTTGCCGTGTCGGACACCGGCATCGGTATGACGAGCGAACAGGTGGCGAAGCTGTTCGAAGAGTTCACCCAGGCCGATGCTTCGACCACGCGAAAATACGGCGGGACGGGGCTGGGCCTGGCCATCAGCCGGCGCTTCTGCCGCATGATGGGCGGCGACATCACGGTCGAGAGTACGCCTGGTCAAGGCTCGACCTTCACCATCGCGCTGCCGGCCGACGTCAGCGCGGGGGACACCGCCGGGGCGCAGCGGCCCGAGCGGGCGGTGCGCCCCGCGTCCGGGCCGGCGCGGACGAGCCCGGACGCTTCGGTGGTCCTGGTGATCGACGATGACCCGACAGTCCGCGAGCTGATGGAGCGGTTCCTGGTGCGAGAAGGGTTCCCCGTGGTGACCGCGGCCAATGGGGTCGAAGGGCTGCGGCGGGCGCGCGAGATCCGGCCCGCCGCGATCACTTTGGACGTCGTGATGCCGGATCTCGACGGCTGGACCGTCCTGGCCGCGCTGAAGGGTGATCCGGAGCTGGCCGACGTTCCCGTCATCTTCGTCACGATCCTCGACGAAAAGACCAAGGGGTACTCGCTGGGCGCGGCCGACTACCTGGTCAAGCCCATCGACCGCGAGCGCCTGGCTCACGTGCTCAAACGGATCTGCGGTGACCGCCCGGCGCGCCGTGTCCTCCTCGTCGAGGACGATGAGACGACGCGGACGGTGACCCAGCATGTCCTCGAGCGTGATGGGTGGTCTATCACGCAGGCCGAAAATGGCCGGGTGGCCCTGGCCCGTATGGCCGAAGCCCAGCCCGATGTCATCCTGCTCGATCTCATGATGCCCGAGATGGACGGCTTCGAGTTCCTCGCCGAGCTGCGCCGTCACCCGAGCTGGCGCGATATCCCGGTCCTCGTCCTCACCGCGAAGGATCTGACCGACGAGGACCGTCGCCGGCTCAACGGCGAGGTGGAGCGGATCATCCAGAAAGGGGCGTACGACCGGGACGAGCTGCTGCGGGAGGTCGGCCGCGTGCTGGCCGCCTGCATCGGGCGGCGGGAGACGAGAGCGGCGGGCGAGGAGACATGACGAAGATCCTGTACGTCGAGGACAACGACGACAATGTCTACATGCTCCGCGGCCGGCTGCGGCGGGCCGGGTACGACGTGGTGGTGGCCACCGACGGTGAGCAGGGCGTGGCCATGGCCGCCGCCGAGACGCCGGCCCTGATCCTGATGGATTTGAGCCTGCCGGTGCTCGACGGCTGGGAAGCCACGCGGCGGTTGAAGACCCGGCCCGACACCGCCGCCATCCCGGTCATCGCCCTGTCCGCCCACGCCATGGCCGGGGATCGCGAACGCGCCATCGCGGCCGGCTGCGACGACTACGACACCAAGCCCGTGGACTTCGCGCGGCTGCTGGACAAGATCCGGGCCGCGTTGGGCAAGGTCCCCCCGGGATGAGCGATCGCGGCGCCCGGCTCCTCGTCGTGGACGACAACGAGGACAACCGCTACACGCTCACGCGGCGCCTGCAGCGGGAGGGCTATACGGATGTCGTGACCGCCGAGGACGGCCGCCGGGCGCTCGAGCTGGTGCGGGCGCAGCGATTCGATCTCGTGCTCCTGGACATCATGATGCCGGAGGTCAACGGCTACCAGGTGCTGGAGGAGCTCAAGAAAGACGAGGCCCTTCGCCACATCCCCGTCATCATGATCTCCTCCCTGGACGAGCTGGACAGCGTCATCCGGTGCATCGAGCTCGGGGCCGAGGACTACCTGCCCAAGCCCTTCAACCCGACGCTCCTGCGCGCTCGCATCGGCGCCTGCCTGGACAAGAAGCGGTTGCACGACGAGCTGGCCGGGTGGACGCGGACCCTGGAGCAGCGCGTGCAAGAAAAGGTCGCCGAGATCGAGCGGCTGGGCCGCCTCAAGCGCTTCTTCTCCCCGCAGCTCGCCGAGCTCATCGTCAGCGGGGGCGCCGACGATCCCCTGCGCACCCACCGTCGCGAGATCACGGTGGTGTTCCTCGACCTCCGGGGCTTCACCGCGTTCGCCGAGACCTCGGAGCCGGAAGAGGTGATGGGGGTCCTCCGCGACTACCACGCGGCCATGGGCGAGCTGATCCTCGGGCACGAAGGGACCCTGGAGCGCTTCACCGGGGACGGCATGATGGTGTTCTTCAACGACCCCGCCCCGGTGCCCAACCCGGCGGAGCGGGCGATCCGCATGGCCGTCGCCATGCGCGACAAGGTGACGGCGCTGGCCACGGCGTGGCGCAAGCGGGGCTATGACCTCGGCCTCGGCGTCGGCGTCGCCGACGGCTATGCCACGCTGGGCGCCATCGGCTTCGAGGGCCGGTGGGATTACGGGGCGATCGGAACGGTGACGAACCTCGCCGCGCGCCTGTGTGGCGAGGCCAGGGCCGGCCAGATCCTGGTCCCGGCCCGCGTCCTGAGCGCCGTCGAGGACCTCGTCAGCGCCGAAGAGCTCGGGACGCTGTCCCTCAAGGGCTTCTCCCGCGCGATTCCC
>JBOHPM010000384.1:0-3759 GCA_050731715.1 Candidatus Rokuibacteriota bacterium | reverse complement strand
ATGGCCTGGATCGGTACGCCCCTTCGTCGCGTGGAGGACCGGCCCCTGCTCACCGGCACCGGCCGGTACACCGACGACGTTCCGCTGCCCGGGATCCTGCACGTCCATGTCCTGCGCAGTCCCCACGCCCACGCCCGGATCGCCCGGCTGGATGTCCAGGCGGCCCGCCGGGCGCCGGGAGTGATGGAGGTGGCCACGGGCGCCGAGGTGCGCGAGCTCAAGCCCCTCTCGGTCAACGAGCTCTTCCCCGGGATGAAAGTCGCGCGCCGGCCCCTGCTGCTGACTGATGTCACCCGGGCGGTGGGCGAGCCGATCGCCGCCGTCGTGGCCGACACACCCGCCGGGGCCCGCGACGCCGCCGACCTCATCGCCGTCGAGTGGGAGCCGCTGGCCGCGGTCGTCGAGCCCCCCGACGCCGCGCGCCCCGACGCGCCGGTCCTGCATCCCGCGCTGGGCAGCAACCGCGCGTTCACGCACGCCTGGCGCTCGGGGGACGTCGCCGGCGCGCTCTCCCGCGCCGCGCAGGTGGCGCGGCTGAGCGTCCGGCAGCCCCGCGTGAGCGCGGTGGCCATGGAGCCGCGCACGGTCCTGGCCGTGTACGACCCGCACCTCGACGAGTTGACGGTGTGGTCCTCCTCGCAGGCTCCGTTCCGGGTCCGCTCCGAGATCGCGACCTGCCTGGGGTTCAACGAGAGCCGCATCCGCGTGATCGCGCCCGACGTGGGCGGGGGCTTCGGCGTGAAGGGCTCGCCCTACGGCGAGGACGTGCTGGTAGCCTGGCTGGCCTGGCGCCTGCGCCGTCCGGTGAAATGGGTGGCCACGCGCGGCGAGGACCTCGCCGTCACCCACCACGGGCGGGGGGGCGACGCCGAGGGCGAGCTCGGCGTCGATGCCCAGGGGCGCATTCTCGGCGTGCGGGCCCGCATCGTCTTCGCGCTGGGCTCGGAGATCGTCTTCAGCGGTGCCGTGCCCGCCTCGAACCACGGGCGCACGCTGCCCGGGGCCTACGTCGTGCCCGCGGTGGACATCGAGACGGGCGCCGCCTACACCACGACCATGTCCACCGGGCCCTATCGCGGCGCCGGCCGGCCCGAAGGAATCTTCCTCATGGAGCGGCTGCTCGACGAGGCGGCCCGAGCCCTGAAGCTGGACCCGGCCGAGATCCGCCGGCGCAACTTCATTCCGGCCTCCGCCTTTCCCTATCGCACGCTCACCGGCTGCGTCTACGACTCCGGCGACTATGCGGCGGCCTTCGAGCAGGCGCTGAAGCTGGCCGAGTACGAGCGGCTGCGCGAGCGGCAGCGCGCCGCCCGGCAGCGGGATGAGATCGTGGGGATCGGCCTCAGCGCCTATGTCGAGCCGGCGGCGCTGGGCTGGGAGAGCGGCATCGTGCGCGTGGAGCGCACCGGGACGGTCACCGTGGTCACCGGCTCCAGCGCCCACGGCCAGGGCCACGAGACGACGTGGGCCCAGATCGCCGCCGACGTCCTCGGTGTGCAACCGGCTGACGTGGTCGTCCGTCACGGCGACACGCGCGGCGCGCCGGTGGGGTTCGGCACCTTCGGCAGCCGGAGCACCGCGCTGGGCGGCAGCGCGGTGTTCCGCGCCGCCACCGAGGTCCGCGAGAAGGGCCGGCGCATCGCGGCCAACGTGCTGGAGGCGGCCGCGGCCGACGTCGTGGCAGTGACGGGAGGATTCCAGGTCACGGGGGCCCCGGCCAAGAAGGTGACCTGGGCCCGGGTGGCCGACGCCGCCTACCGCGGCGCGCACCTGGCTGCCGGCGACGAGCCCGGGCTGGATGCCACGGTCTTCTTCAAGGCGGACGCCGAGACGTGGTCCTTCGGGGCGTGCGTGGCCAGCGTGGCCATCGACCGCGAGACCGGTCAGGTGAGCCTCACCCGT
This sequence comes from Candidatus Rokuibacteriota bacterium, assembly GCA_050731715.1. Taxonomy (GTDB): domain Bacteria; phylum Methylomirabilota; class Methylomirabilia; order Rokubacteriales; family CSP1-6; genus 40CM-4-69-5. The sequence goes on along the minus strand of JBOHPM010000384.1, from coordinate 1,857 downwards.
CTGGTGTGGGTGGACGACGCCGGCACGATCGTCAACCCACTCCTGGCCGAGGGGCAGCTGCACGGCAGCTACGCCCAGGGCGCCGGGCAGGCGCTCCTGGAAGGCATCGTGTACGACCGGCAGGGCCAGCTCCTCACGGCGACGCTGATGGACTACGCCGTGCCCCGGCTGGGGGACTTTCCCGAGCCCGAGCTGGGCAAGAGCGTGACCCCCACCCCGCGCAACCCCATCGGCGCCAAGGGCCTGGGCGAGGCCGGATGCATCGCCGTGCCTCCGGCGATCGTCAATGCCGTCGTGGATGCGCTGGCGCCGTTCGGCTGCCGGCACATCGACATGCCGGTGACGGCCGAGAAGGTCTGGCAGGTCTTGCACGGCGCATAGGGAGTACCTCATGGCGGACATCGAATACTTCGGCGGGCTCCCGGAAGTCGGGATCGTGCCCCGCGCCCCTCACGCCGGTCCGCTCCTGCAGCACGTCTACGAGCAAGAGCACGGGCGCGGCGGCTTCAGCGGCAAGGTCGCCCACACCTACCATCTCTATCCGCCCACCAACTGGCTGCCCGGTGAGACCATCGGCCTGGACGGCTTCGCGCCCGACTGGGACTCGCCCCTGCAGCCGCTGGGCGGCGTGCATCACGCCCTGAACGTCGCGCCGGCCCGGGGCGCCGACGTCTACCGCGGGATGGGACGCCTCGTGGCCAACGCTACCGCCGCCATGAACGTGAGCGCGCCCGGCGTCTCCATGGACTATTTCTTCGAGCACCACTCGGCGACGATGGTGTTCTTCGTGCACCAGGGCGCGGGGACGCTGGAGACCACCTTCGGGCCGCTGGCCTACGGGCCGGGCGATTTCTTGATCGTCCCCAAGGGCATCACGCACCGGTTCGCGCTCGACCCCGGCCCCCACTACTACTGGATGTACGAGTCGTTCGCCGGCGATCCCGAGAAGTCCGAAGGGCCCACCACCGGCCGCTTCCTCACCCACAGCGAGAGCGACTACAAGTATCCGCGCTCGCTCCAGACGGTGAACGAGCAGGGGCGCTTCGAGATCGTGAGCCGGGTGGACTCCACCTGCACCCGGCGGGTGCATCCCACGCATCCCTTCGACGTCGTGGGCTGGCGGGGTGACTACCTGCCCTTCAAGTTCGCCGTGCAGGACGTGCGCCCGCTGGTGGCGGACCGCTCACACGTGCCGCCCTCGGGCCACACGATCTTCCGCCTGCCCGGATGCTACCTCTGCGTCTTCACGGTCCGCTCGGTGGAGAAGGACGCCATGTGGCTACCCTTCTTCCACAGGAACCTCGACTACTGCGAGACGCTGGGCTTTCACCTCGGCGAGTTCTTCAGCGCCGGAAGCCTGAGCCAGGCCGGGATGGTCACCGTGCATCCGGTTGGCTTGCCTCACGGCCCCAAGCCGTCCGCGCTCGAGAAGTTCCTGGACGGACGCCGGCCCGACGTCCACCGTGAGGTGGCGGTGATGGCGGACTTCGCCAACCCGGTGCGGATCTCCCGGTTCGCGCTGGGCCTGAGCCAGCCCGACTACATGAAGGCCTGGGCCGCCTACACCAGCGATCCCCGGTTTGCCTACGATCCCCGGCGCATCGAGGAGATTCGCGCCGTCGCCGAGCGTCTGGCCGACGCCCGGGACACCCTGCGTCCCCCCGAGTGATGACGCCCCTTCCGCTGCCCCTGGCCTGCCCCTGCGGGGAGGTGTACGAGCTCAGACCGGAAGCCGCGCTGAGCTCGGCGCCGATCGGGAGCGCGCAGACATCCAGGCGTCGAGGTGGCCGCGGCGGTCAGCCCGGACGTGCGGTGGCCGTGCGATCGGGGGCGCGGCTCACATCGGCGGCGCTGAGT
>JBOHPM010000383.1:0-3768 GCA_050731715.1 Candidatus Rokuibacteriota bacterium | reverse complement strand
GTCGGAACCGGCTATGTGGGTCTCGTCACTGGCGCCGTCTTCGCCGACCTGGGGAACGAGGTCCTCTGCGTCGACAACCAGCCGGACAAGATCGCGGCCTTGCAGGCGGGCCGGATGCCAATCTACGAGCCGGGGCTGGAGGAGATGGTGGCCCGCAACGTAGCCGACGGGCGGCTGCGCTTCACCACCGATCTGCCCGCCGCCGTGAAGCGCTCCCAGATCGTGCTCATCACGGTGGCCACCCCGGCCCGCAGCAACGGGCAGACTGACCTCACGGCGGTGGAGGAGGTCGCGCGAAGCATCGGCCAGGCCATGGAGCGGCACACCGTCATCGTGAACAAGTCCACCGTGCCCGTGGGAACCGGCGAGCTGGTGCGCGACGTGATCACGCGGCACCAGGCCAAGCCCGTGCCCTTCGACGTCGTGTCCAACCCCGAGTTCCTGCGCGAGGGCTCGGCCATCGAAGACACCTTGCGGCCGGACCGGATCGTGATCGGCGCCGCCAACCAGCAGGTGGCCATGCCCCTGCTCGAGCTCTACGCCCCGCTGGAGCGGCCCATGATCGTCACGGACGTGCCGTCGGCCGAGATGATCAAGTACGCCTCCAACGCCTTCCTGGCCGCCAAGATCTCCTTCGCCAACGCCATCGCCAATCTCTGTGAGCAGGCCGGCGCCGACGTCGGCCAGGTCACCAAGGGCGTGGGGCTGGATGCCCGCATCGGACCCGCGTTCCTGCAGGCCGGGCTCGGCTACGGGGGAAGCTGCTTCCCCAAGGACACCGACTCGCTGATCCACACGGCGGGCGCGCTGGGCTACGACTTCCGCATGCTCAAGGCGGTGGTGGAGGTGAACCGGGAGCGGGTCGCGCACTTCGTGGCCACGATCCAGAAGGCGCTGGCCCCGCTGGACGACAAGAGCATCGCGGTCCTGGGCCTGGCCTTCAAGCCCAACACCGACGACCTGCGGGACGCGAAGTCCATCGACGTGATCACCCGACTGCTCGCTCTGGGGGCCCGCGTCCGGGCCTACGATCCGGTGGCCGTGGCCAACGCCCGTAACGTGCTGCCGGACGCGGTGACCTATTCCGACTCCCCCTACGAAGCGGCCGCCGGAGCCGACGGCCTCGTCCTGGTGACCGAGTGGAACGAGTTCAAGTTCCTCAACCTCGAGCGGGTGCGCGGGTTGATGCGTCGGGCCGTGGTCTTCGACGGTCGCAACCTCTGGGAGCCGGAGCGCATGCGGCGGCTGGGCTTCGAGTACTACTCCGTCGGTCGCAAGCCCGTGCTGCCCGCCTAGCCCCGACGATGCGGGTGCTCGTCACCGGCGGCGCAGGTTTCATCGGCTCCCACCTCTGCGAATCGCTGCTCCGACGCTCCGCCCGGGTCGTGTGCATGGACAACTTCATCACCGGGACCCCCGACAACATCGCCGCCCTCCGCGACAATCCCGGCTTCACGCTGGTCCGTCAGGACGTCACCCACTACATCGATGTGGACGGCGCGCTGGACTGGATCCTGCATTTTGCCAGTCCGGCCTCGCCGTATGACTACCTGGCCTTGCCGATCCAGACCCTCAAGGTGGGCGCGCTGGGCACCCACCAGGCCCTGGGGGTGGCCAAGGCCAAGCGGGCCCGGTTCCTGCTGGCCTCGACCTCCGAGGTGTACGGTGATCCGCTGGTGCATCCCCAGCACGAGGAATACTGGGGCCATGTGAACCCGGTGGGCCCGCGCGGCGTGTACGACGAAGCCAAGCGCTTCGCCGAAGCTATCACCGTGGCCTACCACCGAACGCACGGAATCGACACGCGGATCGCGCGGATCTTCAACACCTACGGGCCTGCAATGCGGCTGAACGACGGTCGGGCCATCCCGGCCTTCGTGGGCCAGGCCCTTCGCGGCCAGCCCCTCACGGTGTTCGGCGACGGCCTGCAGACGCGCTCCTTTCAATACATCGACGATCTCGTCGAGGGCATCTGGCGCCTGATGCAGGCGCCGGTCAACGAGCCGGTCAACCTGGGCAATCCCCAGGAGATGACGTTGCTCGATCTGGCCAAGCGCATCATCCGGCTCACGGGGTCACCCAGCGAGATCGTTCTTCGTCCGCTGCCTGAGGACGATCCCAAGGTGCGGCAGCCCGACATCACGCGTGCCCGCACCCTGCTCGGCTGGGAGCCGCGGATCGACACCGAGGAGGGGCTCCGGCTCACGATCGACTGGTTCCGCCGGAAGCTGGGTCTATGAGGATCCTCGTCACCGGAGGAGCCGGCTTCGTCGGCTCCCACGTCGTCGACCGGCTCGTTCGCGACGGGCACGCGGTGGCGGTCGTCGACAACTTGAGCAGTGGGCGCCGGGCCCACGTGCACCGCGAGGCTTCCCTGCACGTCTGCGACATCCGCAGCGCCCGCCTGGCCACCGTCGTCGCTGGCTCCCGCCCCGACGTTGTCGTGCACGTGGCGGCGCAGGCGGCGGTGGCCCGTTCGGTGATCGATCCCGTCTTCGACGCCAGCGTGAATCTCCTCGGTACCCTGACCCTGCTCGACGCGTGCCGGCGGGCCGGCGCCCACCGGGTGGTCTACACCTCCACCGGGGGGGCGGCCTACGGCGACACCGACGTACTGCCCACGCCGGAGAGCCACCCCACGCGGGCCGTTTCGCCCTACGGGGTGTCCAAGGTAACCGCCGAGCGGTATCTGGAGGTCTGGGCGGAGCTGGCTGGCGGCCGAACACTCTCCCTGCGACTGGCCAACGTCTACGGGCCACGCCAGAGCCCTCACGGCGAGGCGGGCGTCGTGGCGATCTTCACGCACCGGCTCCTCGGTGGCGAGCCCTGCATCATCAACGGTGACGGTGAGCAGACCCGCGACTACGTGTACGTGGACGACGTCGCCGAGGCGGTGGCCCGGGCGGTGGCCCACGACGAGGCCGTCGGCGTGGTCAATATCGCCACCGGCACGGGGACGTCTGTGAACGAGCTCTACCGGCGGCTCGCCCGGCTGGCCCGGGTCGACTGCGCCCCTGTCCACGGGCCGGCCAAGCCCGGCGAGCAGCGCCGCAGCGTGCTGGACGCCGCCCGCGCCAAAGCTGTGCTCGGCTGGACTCCGTCGATCGCGCTCGACGAGGGGCTGGCCCGCACGCTGGCCCATTGTCACCGAAAGGGGGTGAAGCCATGATCGACGAGGAGCTCAAGGCCATCCTGGTGTGCCCGGCGTGCAAGGGCGACCTCCGGTTCGAGGAGACGCGCATCATCTGCCCGGCCTGCAGCAAGGCCTACCCGATCCGCGACGGCATCCCCGTCATGCTCATCGACGAGGCCCAGCCCTGGGCGCCGGGCAGCTGACGCCGGACCGGGCCCAGGCGGTGATCCTCGCCGGGGGCCAGGGGACGCGGCTGCGGCCGCTCACCCTGGCCCGGGCCAAGCCGGTCGTGCCGTTGCTGAACCGGCCGTTTCTCGCCTACCAGCTAGCCCTGCTCGGCCAGCACCGCGTCGGAGACGTGGTCCTGACCTGTTCGTATCGGGTGGAGGACATCCGGGTGGCGCTGGGCACTGAGATGTGCGATACCGCCCTGCGCTACGTCGTGGAGAAGGAGCCGCTCGGCACCGGCGGCGCGGTACGCAACGCCGCCGATCTCGTCCGGGGAAGGCTCTGGGTGCTCAATGGTGACATCCTCACCGATGTCGATCTCACCGCGATGGCCCGGTTCCACGAGATCCGGCAGGCCCGGCTGACGATCCTCTTGACGCGGGTCGCCGATCCACGCGCCTACGGCC
>JBOHPM010000382.1:0-3772 GCA_050731715.1 Candidatus Rokuibacteriota bacterium | reverse complement strand
CCGATGGTGCCGCCCCGCGGGTGACACCCCGCGCATCCGAGGTCGTTGAACAGCTTGCGGCCGCGGCCGATCGACGCGTCGATGTTGTCGCCCGCCTTCAGCGTCTCCATGTAGACGCCCGGCTTGATCTCCTTCTTCTGCTGCGCGAGCGCCGGGGCGGCGACGAGCCAGATCTCCACTGCGGCAAGACCCAATGCCAGCCACATCTTCATCTGCGCTCACCTCCTTTCCCGTGAGAATGGACTGCCGTCCGATCGGACGCCGGCTGGGCGGCGCGCCCGTCTATCGACACGTCGAGTTCCCGCCAGCGGCGGCCATGGTCCTCGCTCACGAAGACGAGTCCACCCGTGCCGGCATACACCGTCCCCGGCCGGTGGGGGTGGCTGGCGACGAACGTGACCGTCAGGGTCAGGACGTCCTCCGCGACGAGCTCCCACTCCGAAGCCCCGGGGGCGAGGCGATAAATGCCGCCTACGGTACCCGCGAGACGGTCTCCGGATCGAGCAACGAGCAGGGAGAGCACGGTGAGGTTGCGGAGCCCGGCGTTGATCGAGCGCCAGTGGTCCCCTCCATCGATCGTCTCGAAGACCCCGCTTCCCGCCGTCCCCGCGTACAGGACCCCCGGGCGCGCAGGATCCAGCGCCAGCGCACGCACCCGAAGATCTCTGAGCCCACGGTTGATGGGCCTCCACTGCCGTCCCTCGTCGTCGCTCCTGAAGACCCCGCCGAAACCTGCGGCGAAGAGAAGGGCGGGGCGCGAGGGATCGATACGCAGCGCCCGGACGTCGCTGGACGCGATGCCCGCGCTTCGGGGCGCCCAGGTCACCCCTCCGTCCCAGCTCCACTGGATCCCTCGATCGGTCGCGGCGTAGATCACCGTGGGGCGCCCGGGAGCGACCACGAGGCTGCGGATGTTCCGGTCCGCGATCGCGGCGCCCGTCCGATGCCAGCTCGTTCCCCCGTCCCTCGACACGAACACGCCCGCGTCCGTTCCCGCATAGATCACGCCGGGCGACACCGGATCGAGAGCGAGCGTCAGCACCGTGAGCTCGTCCAGCCCGTGCGTGACCGTGGACCATCGCCGACCGCCATCGACGCTCCGATAGACGCCGGCTCCGAAGGCCGCCAGGTACAGGGTTCCTGCCTCCAGCGGCTGCGGCACGAGCGCGACGACCACACCGCCGAACGGGCCGCCGTGCATGACCACGTGGTTGGCCGAGGCCGGGAGGACGAGGCCGAGAACGGCGATCCCAGCGACGAGGAGATGCCGCAGCGGCCGGAGACGAGGGTCGCAGGCCGCACGGACCCGGGACGGAGGGCGTGAGCCGGACATCACCAGTGAAACACAGGACGACCAGCGTTCATTCCCGACCTCACCACTCCACCCGCAGAGCGACCTTCAGCCGCCCCGCCTGGGGTGCACAAGGTCGAACCATCGGGGATGGCGGCCCACCGCGCGTGCGGAACCGACGAAGGTGCCCGGCCGGACGAAGAGCGGGATGCGCTCGCGTGGCGCGGGCACGGTGACTCGATCAGGGCCGCGATACCGGCGACCGTCCCACCAGTCGACCCATTCCCCAGAGGGAAAGAATACGAGTCGCCGCGTTGCGCCCGGCACGACGACGGGCGCGACGAGAATGTCATCACCGAGGAGATAGGTGAACTCGTCGTGGCGCGCCCGGGCATCGTCCGGAGCGACCAGCGCAACCGGTCGCATGATCGGCCGTCCGGTTTCTGCCGACTCCCGGGCCAGCCGATACAAGTGCGGTGCCAGATGCTGGTGGAGCTCAGCGAAGCGCCGGAACGCGCCGAGGGTGGCCGCCGACGACGAGAGGCCTGTTGCCTCCGCACACTTGTCGCCCAGGTGATCGCGCATGATCGGCTGAAGGGCTCCGACCTGTACCCACCGGATCCACAGCTCCTCGTCGCAACCGAGTGAGTCGCGACAGCCGTAGTAGCCGCCGATGTCCGGAGCCCAGACGGCGAAGCCCGAGATGCTCCCGTTCAGCGTGGCACGGACGGCCGCGGGCAGCCCGGTCCGCTCGTCCCAGCTGAACGACTGATCCGCGGGCCATGCGATGGGCGTAACGGCCTGGGACCCGGCGAATCCGGCGCGCATGAAGGCCGTGGAGTCCGGCTTGGCGTCGAGCATCGCGGCGCGGCTCGAGCGCGCATAGAGGAGGGGGTACGCGTTCCGCGCCGGTGCCCCCGTCATGCCGGAGGCGTAGGCGCCGTCCTCCGGTGCGGCGTCTCCGCCGTCCAGCATCGCGCCATCGAATCCGAGGTCGCCGAGGACCCGGCCGAGCAGGGTCCGCCACCACCGCTCGGCGTCGGGACGCGTGAAGTCGAGCAGGGCGGCTGGCGCGCCTTGCATACCGTCGATGAGGCGTGGCTCTCCAGTCCGGTCGCGGACGAAATAGCCCGCACGCCTGCCCACGCGGAAGAGAGGCGAGTCCACGCGGAACTCAGGGCTGAGGTAACCGAGGACGCGATAGCCCTTCCTCTGCAGACGACGAACGAGGTCGGCGACGTTGGGGTACTCTCCGGCGGCGATCGAGCGATGGATCCAGGGTGACCAGCCGAGGTTCGCGGCCTCGTCACGCATGTCGTACGACCACAGCACGCTCACGGGGATCTCGTCCTGGCGCAGCCGCTCCACCTCTTCCAGGACGCGGGCCTCACCGCCGATCACCGTTTTCCAGACCCCGAACGCCCAGGGTGGCGGCAGCGCCGGCGGTCCGGTCAATCGCGCATGGTCCGCGGCCACGTCGAGAGGGGAATCGCCGACGAGGACCGTGAAGTCGAGCTGCCGCGCGAGCGCCTTGACGATCACGGCGTCTGGCCGGACGGTGTTGAGGTGAAAGACGGCCTCCTCGGTGCCCAGGACGACGAGCCCGTAAGCGCGGCTGCTGAGGAGGAACGGAACAGGAAGATGTGTCCCCCGCGGATCGACAGTGTCGGGGCGTGGCTGCACCATCACGCGGACGTCGGATCCGCGCGCATCGAGTGGCCCGAAGCGTGCGCCGAGACCGAAGAACGCCTCGTTTCTCTCGGTCGCGAAGCCGTCGGCGATCGCCTGGACGTCGTCGGCGGGCCGCGGCGTTACGCGCACGTTGACGGCCGTTGGGGAAGGGAAGCGGACCTCGATGTCGAGCTCGCGCCCGCCCGGATCGTCGGTGGCCGCCCGGAAGCGGACGGTGTCGATATCGGCCGTCACGCCGAGCACCGACGTCACCCGCTGCCACCGCCCGGGGCGGCGCTCGCCCGGCGAGCTGACGTGCACCCCGAGCGAGCCGGTACTCGCGCCGGCGGGGTTCCGCTCTGGCGGATACTCCGCCAGCCCTCCGGCAGCCCGGACGGTGTCACGCACCTCGAGTCGCCATGGCACGTTGTTTACCCGGACGACCAGGCGCCCCGAGCGCAACTCGACGCCATCTGGCTGGTGATCGACGACGATGCTCCCGTCGCGGATCCCTACCGGCGCGGTGGCACCGGCGGCGAGGAAAGCCACCAGCGCCAGCTGGACGCCGCCCGCGATCAGAGGCGACACCTGCCCGTGCTTCGCCGTTGGCAATGGACCCGGTGGCTCGGTCCTGAGGAGGTCTTGAAGGCGGCTACTTCTTCTTGCCGGCGCACGGGTTCTTAGCAGCGCAGGGGTTGCCGGCTGGCGCGCCGATCGCCGTGGGCTTCACCTTCATGATCGTCCCGTTGCCGAACACATAGTCGTTGGCCTTGGCAGTCTGGTGGCAGGCGGCGCAGAAGGCGGTCGGGC
>JBOHPM010000381.1:0-3780 GCA_050731715.1 Candidatus Rokuibacteriota bacterium | reverse complement strand
ACGGGTTGCTGGCCATCAAGTGGCAGCTCGTCGACGACTTCGTCAAGCTCGTGAGGGGCCGGATCAGCAACCAGCCATTTCCCCGCCCCCGGGGGTGGGACCTGGTGATCTTCGTCGCCGGCAAGGTGATCTTCTTCATCCTGACGTTCGGGATCCCGATCTCGTTCCACTCCGTCGGCTCCGTCCTCGTCTGCTATGCCGTCGTCGGGCTGGTGGCCGGCTTCGTGCTGAGCGTGGTGTTCCAGGCTGCCCACTGCGTGGAAGAGGCGGCGTTTCCGCCGGTCCAGGGACGCAGCCCCCGCGTGGCCAGCGCCTGGGCCGTCCACCAGGCCGAGACCACCGTGAACTTCGCCCGGCGCAGCCGTGTCGCCGCCTGGCTCCTCGGCGGCTTGAACTTTCAGATCGAACACCACCTCTTCCCTCGAATCAGCCACACCCATTACCCGGCGATCTCCAGGCTCGTGGAAGAGGTCTGCCGTGACTTCGGAGTCAAGTATGCGGAGCACCGGTCATTGGGCGCCGCCCTGGCGTCGCACTTCCGGTGGCTGCGCCGGATGGGGATGCCGACGGCGACCGGATGAGCTGAACGGTTGACACCACCTCGCCCGCAGGCATAATCCCCTTCACCGGAGGAACGCGTCATCGATCTCGCCCGCGGTCTGACACCGTAGCGCGTTGTCTGCGACGCCGCCGGCGCTGGCGTTAGCCAGCGCGTTCTGTACCGCGCTCGCCACAATCTTCATCCAGCGGGGCCTGCAGCGCTCGAATTTCTATGCGGGCTTCTGGATCAACGTCCTCGTCGGGATGGTCGGCCTCTGGCCGGCCGTCCTCTGGCTGGTTCCTCGGGAGGACTACACCTGGCGGGCCGTACCCTATTTCGTGCTCTCCGGAGTGGTGGGCACGTCGGCGGGCCGGCTCTTCCGGGTGGCCGCCATCGAGAAAGTGGGCGGACCGGTCGCCGCCGCCATCACCAACCTGCATCCCTTCATCGCCACCAGCCTGGCCATCCTCCTGCTCGGAGAGCGGGTGACGCTACCCATCATCGCGGGGACCCTGGTCATCGTGCTCGGCACCACGCTGCTCTCGCTCAGCGGCCGGCACGCGGGATTTCACGCCCGGGATCTCACCTATCCGTTTCTGTCGGCGGTGTGCTTCGGGGTGGTCGCGGTCATCCGGAAGCTCGGGCTGGCCCAGGCGGGCGCCCTCCTGGGCTCGGCCCTCAACATCACATCGGCGATGGTGGCGTCCACCGCCTTCGTCCTGGCCACCGGAAACGCGGGCGCGCTCCGGTGTGACGGACGCAGCCTGCTCTACTTCGTCGCTGGCGGCATCCTGGAAAACGCCGGCGTCTTCCTGCTGCTGGTGGCCCTGGGCCTCGGCGAGGTGAGCGTGGTCATCCCGCTGGCCGGCACGGCCCCGCTCTTCGTCCTCCTGCTGGCCTTCCTCTTTCCCAGTGCCCTGGCCAGGCTGCACTGGCGGGTCGTCGTGGGGGCCGCGTTCATCGTGCTCGGTGTGGTGTTGCTGACGTCGTGAGGGCCGTCCGCGGCCCCGATCAGAGCCGCGTCCTGATCCGCTCGATGGCCTCTTCCGTCTGCTCGCGCGAGCCGAACGCCGTCAGGCGGAAATACCCCTCGCCGTTGGGACCGAAGCCGGAGCCCGGCGCGCCGACCACCTGGGCCCGGGTCAGCAGGCGATCGAAGAAATCCCATGAGGCGACCCCGGGCGGCGTGCGGAACCAGATGTAGGGGGCGTGGCGGCCGCCGTAGACGGTGAAGCCGGCGCCCGCCACCCCGTCGGCGATGATGCGGGCGTTCTCCATATAGAAGTCGATCAGGGCCCTCACCTGCTTCTGACCCTCCGGCGTGTAGACGGCAGCCGCCGCCTTCTGGATGACGTAGGACGGCCCGTTGGAATGGATCGCCGTGCGGCGGGCCCAGAGCTGGTTGAGGCTCAGCGTGGTGTCGCCGGCTCGTCCCGTCATCTCCTTGGGCACGACGGTATAGGCCAGGCGCAGGCCGGTGAAGCCGGCGTTCTTGGAGAAGCTGCGGCACTCGATGGCCACCTCGCGGGCTCCCTCGATCTCGTAGATCGAGCGGGGCAGCGTCTCGTCGCGGACATAGGCTTCGTAGGCGGCATCGTAGAGGATGACCGCCTCGTGGCCGCGCGCGTAGTCGACCCAGCGCTGCAGCGCCTCGCGCGTGGCCACAGCGCCCGTGGGGTTGTTGGGATAGCAGAGGTAGATCAGGTCGACGTGCCCCGCGGGCAGCGCCGGCTGGAAGCGGTTCTCGGCCGTGCAGGGCAGGTACACGATGCCCGCGTAGCGGCCGCTCTCGTCGGCGGCGCCGGAGCGCCCGGCCACCACGTTGCTGTCGGCATAGACGGGGTAGACGGGATCCATCAGCGCCACCACGCACTCCCGGGCGAAAAGCTCCTGCACGCTGGCGCTGTCGGTCTTGCCGCCGTCGCTCACGAAGATCTCGTCGACCCCGATCTTCACGCCCCGGGGGGCGAAGTCGTGCGCGGCGATCTCCGCGCGCAGGAACTCGTAGCCCACGTAGGGGCCGTAGCCGCGGAAGGTCTCGAGCCGGGCCATCTCGTCGGCCGCCGCGTGAATCGCTCCGATCACCGCCGGCGGTAGTGGCCGGGTGACGTCCCCGATCCCCAGGTCGACCAGTCGCGCGCCCGGATTCGCATCGGTGAACGCCTTGGTCCGGCGCCGGATCTCGCTGAACAGGTAGCTGGCCTTGAGGTTGAGGTAGTGAGGGTTGAGCCCGGGCATGGCGGGGCGCCGGCGGGATCAGGACATCCGGGCTATTCGGGAAAGAACGCGCCGGGGGCTGACGCCTCCGGGGATCGCCGGCCCGGCCCCACCCGCCGGCCCAGCGGCAGCGGCTGCTCGCCGGTGATCGCCGTCACCATCACCTGCCGCACCGCCTCGGGGTCGAGCCCGGCCGTGGCCGTCTCCCGGGAGACCTCGGCGAGGACGCGATCGACGTCCTGCATGATCTTCCACTGCTTGAAGAGGTCCTGACGCTCGACGCCCATGGCCTCACCGACGAGCTCCAGGAAGTTCACGATCCGGAACGGGTAGTCGCGCTCGTGGGCGCAGAGCTCGCGATGGCAGGCGTGATAGATGCCGACCAGGCAGTCGACGCCGGCCGCCTCGGCAGCGCCCAGCTCACGGGCGTGCAGCTCCCGCTTGTAGTCGGCCACCGGAGCCAGCGAGTTGCACATGTAGCCGACGCGGGGCTGGGCCAGGTCGACGACCTCCAGGCCGGGGATGGCCCCCAGAATCTTCAGCACGCCCTCGGTGACGCCGGCCACCCCGGGATGCTCGTGGAGGGCGACGCGCCGGGGCACGGCCCGGACGAAGTGCGGCGCGAGCCGGTCGAGCCGGTCCGCGATGTAGGGCACGACGTGCTCGAGGGCGAACCCCGGCGTCGTGGAGGGCAGCACGATCTCGCCGAGCTGGATGTTGCAGGTCGGACACCACGTCAGCACGCGGGGAATCCCGGTGGCGGCAAAGCCCGCGACGGTGTTGCCGCCGACCTTTCCGGCGTTCCGCGTGTCGCCGGCGCGGAACTGGATCACCCCGCAGCAGTTCGCGGGGCCGCCGAGGACCTTGTAGGTCGTGCCGATCCGGTCGAGTACGTCCAGACAGAGCAGCGCAATGTGCGGCGTCTTGAGCACGTTACATCCCAGGTACATCACGACGTCGGCCGACTTCGGCGCCTCGGCGTGGGCGGAGCGGGTCACGCCACTGACGAACGCGAGCGGAAG
>JBOHPM010000380.1:0-3784 GCA_050731715.1 Candidatus Rokuibacteriota bacterium | reverse complement strand
TCAGGATTCTGGTGGGGCGAGATCGCGCACGTGCCGGACCAGGGGCGACCGCTCGAGGCTGGCCCGGAGCACCGGGTCGGCGAGCCCGGCCAGGACGCCGTCGATCGCCTTCTGGCCGGCGGCGCCGGCGATCCGGGCCGCGTCGGGCTGGCCGCGCTCGCGTGCCAGGCGGGCCAGGGCCGCGTGGGTCATCCAGAGCTGGGGCGGGTTGCCGATCTGCTCGGCGACGGCCAGCGCCCGGCGTAGGGCCTGCTCGGCGTCGTCCCAGCGCCGCCGGCTCCGGGCGATCTCGCCAGTCAGGCGCCAGCCCTTGACGAGGTTCTTGCGGGCGTTGCTGCGGGTGGCCAGCTCCAGACAGCGCTCGGCGTGCTGCCCGGCGCGATCGAGGTCTCCGCGCGCGAGCCACAGCTCGCCCTGGCTGGCGGCCAGGCGAATCACGTACCGGAAGCGCATCCACGCGCTCGTGTCAGGATCAGCAGCGTAGCGCTCGACGCTCTGGTAGAGCTCCTGGGCGAGCGCCAGGTCGCCCTTGGCGAGAAAGACGTCCCCGAGGTTGATCTCGGCGTTGGGGATGGTGCCCGGGTCCTTGCGCCGGCGACCCACCGCCGCGCTACGCCGGTTCAGCTCCTCGGCGGTATCCAGATCCCCGAGCTCGAGGTGAAGCCACCCCAGACAGTTGAGCAGGCGGTGATGGATCGTCTCGTCACCGACCCGTTCGGCCAGAGCCAGCCCCTCCTGGTACTCTCGCTGCGCCGCGTTGTAGTCCCCCCGTGCGGTGAGGGTGAGGCCGTGCAGGAACACCCCGAAGAGCAACGGGTAGAGCAGTCCCTGGCCCCGGGCGATGTCGAGGCTCTCGACCTGGAGCGCCGAAGCCTCCCCGTATTCGCCCTCCCAGTTCTTGACCAGGCCGATGGCGGCCAGCGCGAGTGACTGATGGAAGCCATCGCCGCCAGCTCGGCTGTTCACGAGCGCGCGGCCGAGATGCGCCCGGGCCTCGTCGAGCCCGCCGGTGACGGCGCGCACGAACCCGGTGGCGAAGTGGCTCCGGGCCAGCGCCGACTCGGCCCGCACCGGCTCGGCGACGTCGATGGCCTGCGACGCGTAGGCGGTGGCCCCGTCCAGGTCGCGCGCCCACATGGAGGCCCAGGCGAGCGCGGCCAGGGCCGCGGCCTGGCGGGGACGGTCGCCGGCAGCGCCGGCCAGCTCGACCAGGCGCCCGGCCTCCACGCGTGACTGCTCGAAGTCACTGACGACGACGTGCAACGCCGCCTTCGCTTCGTGGATGGCCATGATGGTGACGGGATCGGCCTCACCGGGCTGGCGGCGGGCCGCCTCCAGCGCCTCGTCGTACAGCGACAGGGCTTCGCGAACGGCGAACGTCGCCGTCGCCCGGGCTGCCGCCGCCAGGAGGTACCTGAGGGCCTTCGGCCACTCCTCGGCGCGGGAGTAGTGGTGGGCCAGGAGGCCGGACTGCTCGGGCAGGCGGTCGGCATAGAGGACCTCGATCGCCTCGCCGATCTGGCGGTGCATGTCCCGCTGCTCGGGCGGCGACAGCGTGCCGTACGCGACCTGCTGCGTGAGCGCGTGCTTGAAGGCGTACCCGGGCTCGGGGAAGAGGGTCTTTTCGTACACGAGCTCGACCGCGGTCAGCTCCCCCAGCGCCCGTCCCACACGTTCGCTCTCCCCGCCCAGGCGGTCGAGCACACGTCGGCTGAACTCGCGGCCGACGACGGAGGCGAGCTGGAGCGTACGCCGTGCGGCGGGGGCGAGGCGGCCGATCCGGGCCAGGATCACGTCCTGCACGGTGTCGGGGACCACGACCTCGTCGAGGGTATGGGCCAGCGTCACCTGGCCACCCTCGCGGCGCAGGGCTCGGCCTTCGAGCAGCGACCGGACCAGCTCCTCGACGAAGAAGGGGTTGCCCTCGGCCTTGCCGGCGACGAACGACTCCAGCTCGGCGGGTAGCTCCTCGGTGGCCAGGACGTCGCGGGCGATTCGCGCGCTGTCGGCGGTGGAAAGCGAGGCCAGCGCCAGCCGGGTATGGGCTGTCCGGTCGCCCAACGGCAGCGGGTGACCGGGCCGGCACGTGAGGATGAGGAGCAGGCGCTTGCCGGCGATCCGGTCGGCCAGGGCCGCGATCCACATTTCCGTCGCCGGGTCCATCCAGTGCGCGTCCTCGAGGACCAGCACCTGTGGCCGCCGCGCGGCGGCGCGCTCCAGGACGCGATGGCAGGCGGTGACGACCTCGGCATGTCGAAGCTTGGCGTCCATCGCCGCGACCGCGGGATCGCCCGGATCCACCGAGAGCAGGTAGCGGAGGAACGGTAGCGTCGGGCGCAAATCCTCGCCGAGCCGGAGGATCCAGGGCTCAAGCTTTTCGATGATGACGGCCTCGGGGTCGGTGTCCTCCATCCGGTAGGTCTGGCGAATCATCTGGATCAGCGGATGAAAGGGCATCGAGCGGCCGAAGGCCTGGGCGTGGCCAGTGGCCCACGTGCAGGCTCCGACCAGTCGACGACGGAGCTCGACGAGGAGACGAGATTTGCCGATGCCAGCCTCGCCGACGATGACGACCACCTGGCCCTGGCCCGACTGGACCTGCTCGAACCGTTCCGTGAGGAGCGCCAGTTCCCGATCGCGCCCCACGAAGACGGTCAGCGCGGGGTCGGCATGCCCGACCAGGCGGAACGCGCCGTCCGCCGCCGGCAGCGGGATCAGATCGAAGGCCCTCCCGAGGAAGCCGGCTGCTGTCCTGCTCGCGGCGATGCCGCCGGTCTCCACTCGCTCCAGCAGCGCCGCCAGCACCGTCCAGCCCTCACGGCGCCCATCCGCGTCGATCTCGACCGAGTCCCCCGTCCGGGAGACCGTGAGCTGCTGGGTGTGGATGGCCAGCTTCACCTCCGGCCGCTCATCGTCCTGGGTCCTGGCGCGGGCGGCCAGGGTCCTGATGGCCAGGGCCGCCGTGGCGGCGCGGCGTGGAGCATCCTCGGCGGGCTCCAGGCCGAACGCAGCGACCAGCGCGGTCGGCGTGAGCTCCTGGATGCGGCCCCCGAACCCTTCGACCTTCTCCACCGCGGCCTCGAGCGCTCGCTTGGTCTCGGCAGGCCCGGTGTCGGCCCGGACAGGAACGAGCCGGGCCTGCAGAACCGTGACTCGCGCCTGCCATTGCCTGGGACTTGTCGCCGCGCCGGCCGACGCCCAGGGCCGTGGGGTGCGCGGCGGTCGCCCGCCGCGTCGCCGATCGGCCGGCCCGTCCACGACGAGGCCGTGGCGCTCCAGGCGGTAGCGCAGCGTGTTGCGAGGGATGCCGAGCCGTTCGGCAGCGCGAGAGATGTTTCCGCCGGATGTCCGGAGCGCCTCGAGCAGGTGGGCGCGCTCGTCCGGGCCGCCGGAGACGGCGGCCTCGGCCGCGGCGGCGGCGTCGCCCGCTGGTGGGCTGGGTGGTGGCGAGGCCAGCCCGAGATCGGGGGCCGCGAGCGTCCTCGTGTCGCTCAGCAGGGCGGCCCGTTCCATCACGTTCGCCAGCTCGCGGACGTTGCCCGGCCACCCGAAGGCGCTGACGGCGGCCCGCGCGTCCTCGGCCAGCGTCTTGGGGGGCAGGCCATAGTCCTCGCAGGCGCGGGCCAGGAAGTGCTCGGCCAGCCTGAGGACGTCCGCGCCCCGCTCGCGCAGCGGGGGCAACTGCAGGGTCACGACGGCCAGACGGTGGTAGAGGTCTTCCCGGAATCGGCGCGCCCGCATCGCCCCCGCCAGGTCCTCACTCGTCGCCGCCACCAACCAGACG
>JBOHPM010000379.1:0-3794 GCA_050731715.1 Candidatus Rokuibacteriota bacterium | reverse complement strand
TGCTGCGGTACGCCCGCAGCAACGTGTCCTGAACGAGGTCCTCGGCGTCCGCATGTCTGCGCGTCAGCGCAAGCGCGACACGGAACAAGACATCCAGCTCGGGCAGGACGAACCGTTCGAGGGCCGCAGCGCGGACCGGATCCTGGTTGGCACTCATCGCGGGTGCGACCACTCCTCCCGAAACCCGCCTGCGCACAGAGCTATTCCATTTCGCCAAGCCCGGCCGGCACCATGATCCAGACGGCGATTCCTGTCCCCGCTTCCGCCGTCCGGCGGGGTGGTGGACGGTAGCGAAGAGCGCGCACAGCCCCGCGGGAAGACTGTCTCGCAGGACGGTTCCGGATTCCCGCACTCGAGCGTCGCCTCATCGAGCATGGCGCGGCATGCGACCTCCATTCGCCCACTACCCATCGACGTCCTCGGCTGGTAGCGTTTGTCGTACGAGCGCGAGCGAGCGTGCCCATGGCGAGCGTCCCTGCGGATCCTTCTCGCTGCCCGCTCTGCGGGCGGGCCAATGAATGCGGCGCGGCGGCAGGCACGGCCGCAACGTGCTGGTGCATCACGGCATCGGGTCCACGCTGGCGTCTCCAGGACCTGCCGGCTGACAACAAGCATTTCGCTTGCATGTGCCAGAGGTGTGCAACGGGCACGTACGATCGATGGAAGACGCTGGAGGATTTTCGGCGTCGTCAGCAGTTGTTCCGCAAGTGGCGATGAGGCCCATGGGGACCGCGACCGCGCGGCCATGTGGGCGGCTCAACGGAAAGCGGGACGCTTGCCGTCGCTCCGCCGCAAGCGCGGTACGCGCCTAGCCCGGCTTGGTGGCCTGAACTTTGAACGTTGTGACAGGTTCTTTCATGCTGCTGCTCCAAGGCGTGCGTGCGTGACGTAGTCGGCGACAGCGTGGTCGATCGTCGCCAGGGCGCGTCTGAGCTCGAGTGGCGCGGGCGCATGGTCGGCAGCAAGCAGCGGGCGAAGAATGCGGGCATGCACCTTGCTGTAGAAGATCGCCACCCGCAGCCCGTCGGGGGTCAGGACGTAGGTGTTGGTCCTGGGCACGCGCTCGATCAGGCCATGCAGACGCAGTCGCCGCAGGTCGTAGGTCATCTGCGACGCCGTGTAGTCCACACCGAGCAACCCGGCAACGAGGCTCCGCAGGCTCTTGTTGGTGAAGCCGGCGACGGCGTGGACGAACACTCCCAGGGCGCCGGCCAGGGCCATGACGCGCACATCCCCGAAGCGCAGGGCTCCGGTTCTTTGGCCCTCCCGTACGTAGGGCTGTTGGATGCGCTCGAAGAGCGCAGAGCCGAGGGCACAGCCCTGACCGGCACGCTCGATCATAAGCAGACGCTCGTTGACCTGCCGGGCCTTGCCGACGAGCTCGGCCCAGTGGGGCAGACGGGAACGGACACCGACGTCCCACGGCTTGTTGATCACGGTCTCGATCCGAAGCGCCCTCCCTTCCTTGAGGTACTGCTTGACCCTGGAGTGCTTGTAGGTGAGATCGAGTTTCACCTCGGTTCCGGCCGTGAAGATGCGGGTCCGGAACAGGCTCTTGGTGTTTTTCTGGACCCGGCGGGCGAACACGGCGGCGACCTCGTGGGGCCGGCCGATGCCCACGTTGTCGGACACCAGCGACTCGAAGAAGGCGCGGGCACGGCGCGGATCGTCGAACACGACGGTGCGGGAGACCTCGACCTGACGCATCGACAGCTCCCACCAGTACCGTGCCGCGCGATCATCGGGGGTGAGCGGGGTCGGGAGGACGTCGATCCACCGGTCGAAGAACGCCTGGACGTCGGCGTCGCTCAGACGGTTGCAGATGGCCTGGAGTCCGACGGGGTCGTCGGTGGAGGCGAACCCGTTGGCGAGCGGCGTGAAGGCGATGCCCTCCCGGGCAGCCTGCCGCTTGACCCACTCGTGGCCGTTGGCCCAGACCTTCCCCGGGTAGGGGAAGTACGTGCAGAGCTTGACGAACCCGGCCCCGAACTCGGGGTCGAGGACGTAGAAGTAGTAGACCGTGACCGCCCGGTCCGCCTTCTCGAACCCGAAGCAGACCGCCTTGCCGTGCTCCCCCTTGCCGCGCTGGTACCCCATGAAGACCTTCTGGATCTCCTGGGCGGCGATGATCGCCACGACCCCGGTCCGCCCTTCGCGCTCCGCCTGGTCGAGCAGCGGCTGCACATGATCGATCTTGCGGTCGTCCCAGCGGCTCCGGTCGGGACGCCGCAGGCGCAGGATGGGGATGCCCTTGGCCTCGGAGAACGCCTTGACCCGCTCGCGGAATCGATCGCCGAGGCGCTTGAACAAGGCCGGCGAGGGGATGTCGTTGCCGAGATGGGCAGTGAGGAAGGTCACGACCTGTCCGCCCACCTGGAGGTTGGGTACGTAGGCGTTGAGGTAGATCCGGTCCACGCATTCGAGATCGAGGACCACATGACGGTCGAGCACGTCGTTGATGTTGACCACGTCGGCCATGCGCTGAGCCTCCACGCTGAGGACAGCCTCGGACCCGTGCCGGGGCGCTCCGACCCTATGCCGCGCGAAGACTTGTTGCTCTGGGCGGTCCGAGGGTGGCCTCACTAATGCCCCCGCGCGCTGATCCCGCGCGCGTTCACAGGGCCACCTTGAGCGGCTGGGCGGAGTAGGTCCAGGCGAAGGGCTTGGCCGTCTCGTTGCGCAGGGCGATGTAGCGCATGATCTTGGAGACGAGTTCGTCACGGGAGCCAAAGCTGCCCCGCTTGAGCACTTTGCGGGTGAGGATGGAGAAGACGAGCTCGACCTGGTTGACCCAGCTGGCGTGCACAGGCGTGTAGTGGGCCGCGAACCGGGTGTGTTCCTCGATCCATGCCCTGGTGGCCTTGGAGGTGTGCGAGGAGCCGTTGTCGAGGATCAGGTGGATCGCCAGTTCGGGGTCGACCGTCCGGTCGAGCTCCTCGAGGAAGCCGATGAAGGTGACCGAGTCGTTGCGCTCGATGTCTTTGGCCAGAACCCGGCCGGAGTGGACCTCGAGGGCAGCCAGCAGCGAGGCGGTGCCGTGGCGGACGTACTCGAATTCCTGCCGACACGCCCGACCGGGTGCAGCGGGCGACGTCGGAGCGCACCGCTCCTTGGCCTGGATGCCGGTCTTCTCGTCCACCGACAGCACCAGCGCATTCTGCGGCGGGGCGAGGTACAGCCCGCAGACCTCCCGCACCCTGTCCCAGAACTCGGGGTCCTCCCGGCGGTTGAGCCAGCCCACCACCTTGTGCGGCTTGATGTCGAGATCGTCGAGGATGCGCCAGAGCTGGGAGCGGGAGATGCCGACGTCGTGGGCCAGGGCGTCGGCAAGGGCCTGGTAGGTCCAGGTGGCCTCCGGGTCGCCGGGGTCGCGCTGGGCGGTGGCGAGCGCCACCATCTTGAGACGGTCATCGGCGTCGTAGGTGACGGGGTGCCCGGGGCGGGGGGCGTCGGCGAGGCCCTTCAGTCCCTCGGCCAGGAACCGCTGGCGCCACATGGCGATGTGGGACCCGTGCATCCCGACCTGCTGGGAGATCTGACGGGAGGCGATCCCGTCGGCTGCCAGCAGGATGATCCTGGCCCTCGTCACGTCTCGTTGCGGCGTTGTCATGGCCCGCACCCGAGCCTCCAGAACCCGACGCGTCTCTTCGTCCAGCACGATCGGCTGCGCTTTGTAGGCCATCACGCACCTCCTCGGTTGAGGAGTAAAACTACACGCGTGTGATTAGCAAGAGGCGGCACTAGACCGGAGTCCGAGCTTCAGTGGCGAAGCAGAGGGGAAGCGGACTCCGGGC
>JBOHPM010000378.1:0-3796 GCA_050731715.1 Candidatus Rokuibacteriota bacterium | reverse complement strand
TGATCAAGTCCATGCTCGTGCTGGCGCTGGTCTTCGGCGGGGCGCTGCTCCCGGCGGCGCTTCAGGCGCAGGCCAAGGGCACCATCAAGATCGCCACGCAGAGTCCACTGAGCGGTGGTCAGGCGGCCCTGGGGGAGGGGATCAAGCTCGGCGCCCAGCTGGCCGTCGAGACGCTGCGGGGCAACCTCCAGAAGATGGGCTTCAAGGTCGAGTTCGTCCCCTACGACGATCAGGCCAAGCCCGACGTCGGGGTCTCCAACGCGAAGAACATCATCGCCGACAAGGAGATCCTGGCCGTCATCGGTCACCTGAACTCGGGGGTGGCCATCCCGTCGTCCGAGGTCTACAAGGACGTGGGCCTGACGATGATCTCGCCGGCCAACACCAACCCCACCGTCACCGATCGCAACTACCCGAACGTCAATCGCGTCTGCGGCCGCGACGACGTGCAGGGCGTGGTGGGCTCGGAATTCGCCAAGGGCCTGAAGGTGAAGTCGGTCTACATCATCCACGACAAGACCACCTACGGGCAGGGCGTCGCCGAGTTCTTTCGCGACGACGCGAAGAAGAAAGGCCTGAGCGTGCTCGGCTTCGAGGGCACGGAGGAGAAATCGAACTTCGATCCGATCGTCACGCCGCTCAAGGCCAGGAATCCGGACCTCGTGTACTTCGGTGGGATCTACGACCAGGGGGCGCCGTTCTTCAAGCAGACGCGCGAGAAGGGTGTGAAGGCGATGTTCCTCGGTCCCGACGGCATGGATTCCTCGGACCTCACCAAGATTGCGGGCAAGGCCGTCGTCGGCATGTACTACACCTCCGCCGCGGGACCGGCCTCGGCCCTGCCCAAGGCCAAGCAGTTCGTGGGGGACTTCAAGAAGAAGTTCGGTAAAAACCCCGAGCCGTATGCGGCCGAAGCCTACGATTCGGCGGTGATCGCGCTCAAGGCCATCGAGATGGCGGCCAAGGGCGGCAAGCTCCCCAGCCGGGAAGACGTGGCGGCGGCGGTCCGCAAGGTGAAGCACAGCGGCATCACGGGCGACATCGAGTTCGACGCCAAGGGCGATCGCAAGAAAGCCCTGTATTTCGTGCTGCAAGTCGCCAGCGACGATCCCCAGAAGTGGGGCGACAACAAGATCGTCAAGCAGCTCGCCATCGCACCACCGGCCGTCGCCAAGAAGTAGGACGGCCGGGGAGAGGACGACGTCGGGCGCGGGCGGGACGTCCCCCCGGCGGGGCCCGCCGCCCGCGCCTTTCGTTGAGTGATCGTGGACTGGGCACTCCTGATCGGCATCCTGCCCCAGGTTGTCCTCGACGGCATCATCCTCGGCTTCATGTATGCCCTCATCGCCTTGGGTTACACCATGGTCTACGGAGTCTTGGAGTTCATCAACTTCGCCCACTCCGAGATCTTCATCGTGGGGGCCTTCGTGGGCGTGGAGATCATGCTGGGCCTCAAGAGCGCGGGGCTGCTGGAGGCGCTGCCCTGGCCGTTGATCTTGCTGATGGTCCTGGTCGTCGCCATGGCCGCCAGCGGCGGCCTGGCCGTGATCGTCGAGCGCGTGGCCTACCGGCCGTTACGTGGCGCGCCCCGGCTGATCCCGCTGATCTCGGCCATCGGCATCTCCTTCTTCCTCCAAGATGTGATCCGCCTGGTCGAGTCGCTCTGGCGCAACGCCTTCAACCTGGTCTACCCCACCATCGAGCCCCTGAACCACCGCTTCGAGCTGACCACGACGATCGACGTGTCGGTGAAGGCCCTGGTGGTCATCGCCGCAGCCCTGGGGATGCTGTGGCTGCTGCACGCCCTCGTCAACCGCACCCGGGTGGGCACCGCCATCCGCGCGGTGGCCGAGGACCAGGCGGCGGCCAGCCTGATGGGCATCAACGTCAACCGCATCATCTCCCTGACCTTCCTGATCGGCGGGGCGATGGGCGGGGCCGCCGGCGTGCTGTTCGGCGTCCAGTACGGGCTGATCAACCCCTACACGGGCTTCGTGCCGGGGCTCAAGGCCTTCACCGCGGCGGTGCTGGGGGGTATCGGAAACATCCCCGGCGCCATGCTGGGAGGGCTCGTCCTGGGGCTCCTGGAAGCCTTTGCCGCCTCCTACTTGTCGCTCCTCACCGGCGGCGCCTTCGGCGCCGAGTACAAGGACATCTTCGCCTTCTCGGTGCTGATCCTGATCCTCATCTTCCGGCCCAAGGGGCTCCTGGGTGAGGTCGTGCGGGAGCGCGCGTGATCCTCCACGCGATCCTCACCGTCGCCGCTGTCGCCGTCTCGAGCCTGGCCGTGGCGGTGTTTCCCCGCTCGGTGCTGGCCTTCCTGCTCTTCCAGGGCTCGCTGCTCTTCGTGTATCTCGCCCGCATTCCGACCTGGCTCCGGGCCACGCTGCTGGGCGTGGCCCTCCTCGTGCTCATGCCGCTCATCGGCGCTTACAACGGCTACTACCTGGAGGTGGCCACCCAGGTCGGGATCTTCGTGGCCCTGGCCCTCGGCCTCAACATCGTGGTCGGGCTGGCCGGGCTCCTGGACCTCGGCTACGTGGCCTTCTTCGCGGTCGGGGCCTACACCTGGGCCATCTTCGGCTCGCCGCACGGCAGCATCATCTTCGGGGGCGGATTCCCGCTCGACCCTGCGTGGTTCTATGCGTTCCTCCTGGTCGGCCTCCTGGTCGCCGCGGGGACCGGCATTCTGCTCGGCTTGCCCGTGCTCCGCCTGCACGGTGACTACCTGGCGATCGTCACCCTGGGCTTCGGCGAAGTCATCCGGGTGCTGGCCAACAACCTCGACAAGCCCATCAACATCACCAACGGCCCCAAGGGCATCACTCCCATCGAACGGCCGCCCACCCTGCTCGGCCTCCCCTACGGCGAGTACTTCTACTTCCTGGTGCTGCTCATCGTGGGAGTGGTGATCCTCGTCAACCGCCGTCTCGAGGACTCCCACGTCGGGCGGGCCTGGGAGGCGATCCGCGAGGACGAGCTGGCGGCCCGGGCGATGGGCGTGCCGCTCGTGCGCATGAAGCTCCTGGCGTTCGCCTGCGGGGCTTCCTTCGCCGGGATCATGGGCGTCGTGTTTTCGGCCAAACAAGTGTTCATCAACCCCGAGTCGTTCACGTTTCTGGAGTCGATCGGGGTCCTGGCCATGGTCATTCTGGGCGGCATGGGCTCGATCCCCGGCGCGGTCCTGGGGGCCACAGCAGTGACGGTCCTCAATCTCCAGGTGCTCAAGGGGCTGTCGTTGTGGCTCAACGAGCTCAAGAATGCCGGGGTGACCGTGCTGGGATACAACCTGGCCAATCTTCCCACCCAGTTCGAGCCGGCGAAGTACGAGCGGATGATCTTCGGCCTGATCCTCGTTCTCATGATGATCTTTCGGCCCCAGGGCATCCTGCCCGCTCGGCGACGACAGCGCGAGCTGGCCGCGCCCGTCACCGCCCATGCCCGACATGCCGCGGTGAGGCCTCCGTGAGCACGCTCCTCGACGCGCGTGGTGTCAGCAAACGGTTCGGGGGCCTCACGGCGGTCAACCGCGTCGACTTTACCCTGGAGGCTGGGATTGCCTCCATCATCGGGCCCAACGGAGCCGGTAAGACGACGCTGTTCAACATCCTCACCGGGCTCTATGCGGCCGACGAGGGCACCATCACCTTCCGCGGACGGGCCCTGGGCGGGCTCCGCCCCGATCAGATCACGGCGCTCGGGATCTGCCGGACGTTCCAGAACATCCGGCTCTTCGCCAACATGACCACCATCGAGAACGTGCTGGTGGGCATGCACGCCCGCGTGGACCTGGGGC
>JBOHPM010000377.1:0-3796 GCA_050731715.1 Candidatus Rokuibacteriota bacterium | reverse complement strand
CGATGACGATCGCCGGCCGCACCCGCCCGCCGGCGGCGCGGAGCGCGCGCGCGGCAACCGGCGCTGACACCCGCCCGAGCTGCTGGACCAGCCGTGACGCACGGGCCCGAAGCTTGGCCGATCGGGGCTGCAGCTCGACCATGAGGTTGCCGTACACGCGGCCCAGGCGGGCCATGCTGGCCGTCGTCAGCGTGTTGAGCACGAGCTTCGTCACGGTCCCCGCCTTGAGCCGGGTCGAGCCGGCCAGGACCTCGGGTCCTGGCGCGAGCGCGATGATCACCCCGCCCACGCGCGCCGGCCGGGGGTTGCACACGACGAGGACCGTGAGCGCGCCCATCCGCCGGGCCTGGCCCAGGCCGGCTCGCACGAAGGGAGTCACGCCGCTCGCCGAGATCCCGACGAGGACGTCCCCGCGCCGCACCCGGGCCCGAACGGCCCGCACCGCCGCCCGAGCGTCGTCTTCGGCGCCTTCGCGCGAACGAAACACCGAAGCCCTTCCGCCGGCCATGATGGCCTGGACCAGCGTCGGTGGGGTCCCGAACGTCGGCGGACACTCGGCCGCCTCCAGCACCCCGAGTCGTCCGCTCGTGCCGGCGCCAATGAAGAAGAGACGGCCCCGGCGTGACAGGGCCTTGACGATGAGATCCACGGCGCGGCTGATCGCGGGCAGGACGCGCCCCACACGGCGAACCGCCGTCTGGTCCTCGCGGTTCATCAGCCGGGCGATGTCGAGCGCCGTCATGCGGTCCAGCGCGCGGCTGGCGAGATTGGCGCGCTCGGTAGACAGCCTGGCCCAGGATCTGTGGCGCGACATGCTGGACGGCATCCTACCCCGAATCCGCCGCCGGTCGGCCACCCGTCGGCGCCGGGTGGGCTACTATCGTCGCGTGCCCAGGGTGCGTTCTGGTCTCGAGGTGCTGTTGGCCGGCCGCGGGGCTCGCCTCCGCGGCCGACGGGTTGCGCTACTGGCTCACCAGGCCTCGGTGACCGCGCGGCTCGAGCACGCCGCCGTCCTGCTTCGCGAGGCGCCCGGCGTGCGCCTGGTCCGGCTCTTCGCCCCCGAGCACGGCTTGTGGGGGGCCGCCCAGGATCACGCGACGATCACGCGCGCCCGCGAGCCCATCACCGGGCTGCCGGTGCTGAGCCTCTACGGCCGACGCCGGGTGCCGGCCCCCGCCATGTTGCGCCGAATCGATGCCCTGGTCGTCGACCTTCAGGATGTGGGAGCACGCTACTACACCTTTGTGTGGACGATGGCGTTGGCGATGGGTGCGTGCGCACGGGCGGGCGTGCCGGTCATCGTGCTCGACCGGCCCAACCCGCTCGGCGGCGAGGTCGTGGAAGGCAACCTCCCCGATCCGGCGTTTGCGTCGTTCGTCGGCCTGTTTCCGCTGCCCGCCCGGCACGCCATGACGATTGGGGAGCTGGCCGCGTATCTCAACCGCCAGCATGGACTCGGCTGCGATCTGACGGTCGTGCCCATGCAAGGCTGGCGGCGCCCTATGCTCTGGGAGGATACGGATCTGCCGTGGATCTCCCCGTCGCCCAACATGCCGACCCCCGACACCGCGCGCGTCTACCCCGGAGGGTGCCTGATCGAGGGCTCGAACCTCTCCGAGGGCCGAGGCACGACGCGACCGTTCGAGTGGGTAGGCGCCCCCTTCTTGGACCCACGTCGCTACGCAACGGCGCTGAACCACATCGGGTTACCGGGCGTTAGCTTCCGGCCACTGCGGTTCCGGCCGACATTCCACAAGTGGGCCGGGCGCCTCTGCGGAGGCGTGCAGATTCACGTGGGAGATCGTCGGCGGTTCAAGCCCTTCCTGACCGGCCTGAGCCTGCTGGCCGTGGCCCGACGGCAGGCGCCACGTCGCTTCGCGTGGCGGCGACCGCCCTACGAGTTCGAGGCCCGGCGGCTGCCCATCGACATCCTCCTCGGCACGGACGTGATTCGTCGCGGGCTGGAGCGGGGCGTGGCCCTCGATGCCCTGGAGCGGGCGTGGCGGCACGCGCTCACGAGCTGGATGAAGCGACGCACCGCCTTCCTGATCTATCGCTGAGGGATGCCGGGGTGAGCGCGGTGGTCAGAACAGACGCGAGAAGAACGCCTTGACGCTCTGACCGAAGCTGGTCGCGCCCTCCTTCACCTTCTTGCCGCTGTACTTGGCGCCCTCGACCACCGTGTGGCCGATCCCTTTGGCTGTCTGCTCCACACCCTGGCCGATCTTCTTGGCCCCTGAATCGACCTGACTCGTCGCCGCCTTGACCTTGCGGTCATCGGCCGCCCAGCCGGGGAGCGCCCAGGTGGCGATCATGGCCAGGGCCAGCGCGATGATGAAGGCGCCAGAGGAGAGGCCTGCACGCAGACCGCCGTGGACCATCGTGACGCCCCACAATGCACCAGACATGCCAAATCCCGTCCGTCCAGGACGGCAGAAGCGGCGCATAGTTGCACCGCGGGACTCGCGGGCAGGTCAGCCAATGTGTCACCTGATCGCCAAACATCGCGGCAGTGCGCGGGCGTTGGGCGCTGGGAAGGATAGAATCGCGTGGTGGTGGACATCGCGGAGCTGGTGGGCGAGCGGCTGATGATCGGGCTGTCTGGCCCCACGCTAGGCCCGGGCGACGTCGCCGTCTTCCGCGACACCCACGCCGCCGGCCTCATCCTCTACCGTCGCAACTTCGAGAGTACGGCTCAGCTCGTGAGGCTGATCAGCACACTGGAGGAAACCCTCGGGCGCCGCCTGCTGGTGGCGACCGATCACGAGGGCGGTCGAGTGATCATGCTGGGCCGTGGGGTGACGATCTTCCCCGACAATCTCGCCGTCGGCACCGCCGGGGAAGAGACCTTCGCCTACCGGCAGGGCCTGTGCGAAGCGCGGGAGCTGCGGCGCCTCGGTATCGACCTCAACCTCGGCCCCGTGCTCGACGTGCTGACAGAGCGCTACAGCCCGAACATCGGCATCCGCTCGTACGGCAAGGACGCGGTCCGCGTCGCGCGCTATGGCACGGCCCGCGTCCGCGGCATGGCCCGGGGTGGGCTCGCCGCTTGCGTCAAGCACTTTCCCGGCAAAGGGCACTCACCGCTCGACGCCCACCTGCGGCTGCCCCGTATCGAGTCCACCTGGGACGAGATGCGCGCGATCCACCTCGTGCCCTTTCTGGAGGTGATCGCCGACGGCGTCGCCTGCGTCATGACCTCTCATCCCGTGTACCCGAACCTCGATCCCTCCGGGGTGCCGGCCACCTTCTCGCGACGGATCGCGACCGACTACTTGCGCGGGGAGCTGGGGTTCCCCGGCGTGGTGGTCTCCGACGATCTGGAGATGGGGGCCGTGGCCGAGACCTGCCCCATCGGCGAGGCAGCCGTACGCGCTGCAGCGGCCGGCCACGACCTGCTGCTCATCTGCCACACGGAGGGCGCCCAGCGCGCCGCGGCCCGGGCCCTGGTGGATGCCTATGGCTCGGGGGCGCAGCCTCAAGACGAGCTCGTGGCCGCGGCCGAGCGGGTGCGTCAGTTACGCCAGGTCAAGTCCCTGCGCTTCGAGGGCGGCTCGCCACATCCCGAGCCGGATGGCCAGGCACTTGCGATGGCGATGGCCACGCGGGCCGTGACTCTCGTGGCGCCCGGCTCAGCCGGCTTCGCCCGCCGGCTGAACCGGCAGGTGGCCGTGGTGTTTCCTCGCCTGTCTGACCTGGCTGCCCGCATCACCATCGAGCCGGAGCTGACCAACGAAAAGGAATATCTGGCCCAGGCCTTCGCCACGGTCGGCATCGTGCCCGACACCACGCTGGT
>JBOHPM010000376.1:0-3807 GCA_050731715.1 Candidatus Rokuibacteriota bacterium | reverse complement strand
GGGGACCCGCAGCTTGACCGTGCTCAGGGGCAGGCTGGTCGGGGTCCGGGTATGACGCTCGAACGGGCTGCCGGTGACCTCGTGCACGGTGTTCCCCTCGATGACGCCATAGGCGGTGTTCGATCCTGACTGAAACCGGCACCATTTCATGGTGAGCGCTCCTCTCTGGCGTTACTGGGCGAGGCGACGGCCACGTCACCGTCCAGGCAGAATTCTGAGAGGGGATCCGGCCCCGGGGCCATGGCGGGATTATGCGACATCTGACCGCCGTGGGGTGACGAGGTCGAGGAGGGTGTTGGCCAGGAGGGCGGCGACGATGAGGGCGCCACCGGCCAGCGTCGCCGCCTCCGGCCGTTCGCCCAGCACGAGCCAGACCCACAGCGGCCCCAGCACCGTCTCCAGCAAGCCGATGAGCGAGCTCGTCGCGGCGGGCAGCCACCGGGCGCCGGCCACGAAGAGCAAGAACCCCGCGCCGAATTGCCCCACGCCGAAGAACGCCAGCAGGGCCAGGTCGCGGGGCGCGACGTCGAGCGGATCGGCCAGGGGCAGCGCCACCAGCGCCGCCAGCGTCGTGGCCAGGGCCGCGGCCGGCGCCATCTGGATCTCGGGGTGCCGGCGGACGAGCACCGTGGCGGTGGCGAAGCTGGCGGCCATGACGATGGCGAGCAGGTCACCGGCCAGCGCGCCCCGCTGATAGGAGCTGGACACCATGACCACGGCGCCCGCCAGCGCGACGCCCATCGCCACCCCCGTGCGCAGGGCCACGCGTTCGCCGAGCAGCGCCCAGCCCAGGAGGCCGGCCACGTAGGGCCCGGTGGACATGAGGATCAGCGTGTTGGCCACTGACGTGTGGGCCAGCGAGAAGATGAAGCACGTGGAGGACACCGCCATGCACACGGCCACGGCCAGGACCGGACGGCCCCCGTCGCGCCACTGCGCGACGATTCCGCGGCCCCGGGCCATCCACAGCACCAGGGCCAGGAAGCACGAGGCCGAGAGGCTGCGCCACAGGCTGGTGGTCCAGGGGCTGGTGGTGACGAGGCGGGCGATGAGCGCGCCGCTACTCCAGCACACCGCCGCTCCGGCCACGAGCAGGATGCCGCGCCGGGTGGAGGAGGGCGTGATCTACCTCAGCGCCGCCTCCGGCGTGCCGTCCTTCCAGGGCAGCGCGACGTCGTAGGGGTGCCGGAGGCAGTCGTCGGGCAGGCACTGGATCGGCGTGAAGTCACGATGGGCGATGTACTCGGGCCGCCTGAAGCGCCTGATGTGGTTGGACACCGCGCACAGGCTCAGGTAGACGCTCACCCGGTTCCACGGCGACAGGTTCGACGTCGAGGCGTGGACCAGGCAGGAGTGGAACATGATCATCGAGCCGGCCGGCCCCTTGGGCGCCACCAGGCCGCCCCGAGCCACGAGCCTGGTGATCGTCTCATGGTTGATCGTCCACAGCGGATAGCTGGTCGTCGAGGTGTCGTGGCCGGCGTCGAGCACCCCGAGCTGGTGGCTGCCGGGGATGAACATCAGGGGGCCGTTGAACTCGTTCACCTCGTCCAGGAAGATGGCCACGTTCATGGCCCGGGGCCCGGGCATCTGGTCCTCGTTGACCCAGGTGCCGAAGTCCTGGTGCCACTGCCACACGTCGCCGTCGAAGGCCATCTTGCCGTTGATCTTGAACTGGTGCATGTAGACCGGCTCTCCGAACATCTGGACGACCGGCTCGATCATCCGGGGATGGCGGGCGAGCCGGGCGAAGGGCGCGCTGTACATGTGGGCCGCGAAGTTGGTCCGCACGGCGTCGCTGCCCTTCTCGCGGACGTTCTCGGGCCGGCGCTGCGCGTAGAGCTTCGGCACCTCGTCCGTCAGGACGCGGATCTCCTCGGCCGAGAAATGGCTGGGGAAGAACAGATACCCGTCCCGATCGAACTGCCCGAGCTGTGCCGACGTGAGCGTCATGCCGCCCCCTCCACTCTCCGGTGAGTATACGGTATGATCCGGTTCCCAAGTCCGTGGGAGGTGAACGACATGCGCTGGCTCACCGTGCTGCTACTGTTGGTGGCCACCGCTGGCTGCGCATCGTTGGAGATGTTCGGCCCGGCGCGCCTGCTGGCCCGGGCCGACCGCGAGGCCCGCGAAGGAGCGTGGGAGGCGGCCCTGCGGTCGTACGACGAATATCTGGCGCGCTTTCCCGATCACGGCGACGCACCCGGGGCGCTGGAAAGCCGTGATCGGCTGGCGGCTTTGCTGACGGCCCGGGCTGATTTGACCCGCCAGCGTGAAGAGGTGACCCGCCAGCGTGAAGAGGTGACCCGGTTGCGCGACGAGGTGACGCAGCTGCGCGAGGAGAAGACACAACTGCACGAGGAGAGGGCGCAGCTGCGCGAAGAGAAGACGCAGCTGCGTGACGAGAAGACGCAGCTGCACGAAGAGCTGGCGCGCCGCGAAGACGCCCTGGCCCGCACGCGCCGGGAGCTGGCCGCGCGGCGGGCCGAGGCCGAGCGCCTGCGTGCGGACATCGAGAGCCTCAAACAGATCGATCTCAAAGTGGAGAAGAGGCGATGAAATCAGCAGTGCGGGTGTCGATCCTCGTGGTCGTGGCGTGGCTGGGGCTGGGCGGCATGGCCGCCGGGCAAGGGCCGCAGAGCATGAGCTTCTTCATCACCAGCGCGGGCTCCGGCAAAGGCGGCGATCTCGGTGGCCTCGCCGGCGCGGACAGCACGTGCCAGATGCTGGCGCAGGGCGCCGGCGCGAGCAGCAAGACCTGGCGCGCGTATCTGAGCACGCAGGGCTCGGGGGCCGTCAACGCGCGCGACCGCATCGGGAGCGGGCCCTGGCAGAACGCCAAAGGCGTCGTCATCGCCAAGGACGTGGCCGAGCTGCATCGCAAGAACAACGTCAGCAAGGAGACGGCGCTGACCGAGAAGGGGGAGGCCGTCAAGGCCCGCGGCGATTCGCCGAACATGCACGATATCCTCACCGGCTCCCAGCCCGACGGGACCGCGTTCGCGGCCGGCGACGACCGCACCTGCAACAACTGGACGTCGAGCGGCAAGGGCGCGGCTATGGTGGGCCATCATGACCGGCAGGGCCTGCGCGACGACGATGCCTCGAAGTCGTGGAACTCGTCCCATCCTTCACGCGGATCGGACGGGGGCTGCAGCCAGAACGATCTCAGGGGTACCGGCGGTAACGGCCTGTTCTACTGCTTCGCCACCAAGTAGCCTCAGTCCCGAAAACTGAACGCAGGGTCCAGCGGCGGCAGTGGCGCCCCGAAGAACAGCCGGCGCTGGACCCTGGGCAGCAGCGGCGACTGCAGAAAGACCGGGAGCACCGTCCTCACGAGCCATCTCACCAGTGGATTGCGGCTTCCCTGACTGAGCAGCACCCGTTGCGCGCCGAGCTGCAGGCGGTGAAGCGTGCGAACGTCGTCCTCCCGGAGCCGCTGGACCGCGCCTAGATCCTCGCGCGAGATCGGGCCGTGGCCCAGGCGCGGATACAAGACCTGGGCGGCTACCGCGGCGGTGGCGATCGCCACGTTCACGCCGATGGCCCCCGCCGGGCTCATGGTGTGGGCGGCGTCGCCGATCAAGAGCAGGCCGTCGCGGGCCCAGTCGTCGATCAGGCGGATGATGCCTTCCAGCGGGAAGAAAGGCGTGAAATCCCGGAGCGTTTCGGCGAATCCAGTGAAGATCGGGTCGAAGCGGCGCACACGCTCGGCCACCGCGGCCACGCCGTCCTGGCGCCAGCGCCGCCATTCGCCGGTGGGCAGCACGATCCCGGCCTGGATGTGGTGAGGGTACTTGGGGAGCA
>JBOHPM010000375.1:0-3812 GCA_050731715.1 Candidatus Rokuibacteriota bacterium | reverse complement strand
GCTCCCGCCTCACCGCCTGGGAGTGCGTGCGCGACGGCATCCCCCACCGGCTCGTCGCCGACGTCGTCGCCGCGTCCCTGATGGCCCGCGGGGAGGTGGACCTCGTGGTGACGGGCGCCGATCGCATAGCTGCCAACGGGGACGCCGCCAACAAGATCGGCACCTACGCGCTGGCCGTGCTCGCTCGCCACCACGGCGTGCCGTTCTACGTGGCCGCGCCGTTCTCCACCATCGACCCGTCCGTGCCCTCGGGCCAGCAGATCCCGATCGAGGAGCGCGACCCGACGGAAGTCCGGCGCGTGGCCGGCCGGCCCACCGCGCCGGAGGCGTCTCCGGTCTACAACCCCGCCTTCGACGTGACCCCGGCCGCGCTCATCACTGCGATCATCACCGAGCGCGGGGTCTTCCGGCCGCCCTACGACTTCGTGGTCAGTGCGTTGCCGGCATGATTGACTGGTTCGCCTGGAGCCCGATGGCCGACGCGGTCCGGGCAGCCCTCCCGCGACGCAGGCCAGTTCTGGCGGCCGCCTCGGGGGCCTGAAGGGCGACCCGTGGCGGCCAACGCTGACGTCGGCATCGCCCGGCGGTTTCATGACGTGACGTCCCATACGCCGCACTCCATGCGCACCAGCACCCACACGCTGGACTGGGACATCAAGCCGTTTCCCTTCAAGATCTACCCGGCGCTGCCGGCGGTTCCGCTGCCGCGCGAGATCGCTCCCATTGCCGTCGACACGCTGGCGGCGCTGGAGCCGGGCACGTGTCCTCCAGCGTCCCGCATGACCCTCGAGCATCTGACCACGGTGCTGTACCTGGCGGCGGGCGTGACGAAGAAGAAGACCTATCCCGGCGGAGGGGAGGTACTCTTCCGCGCCGCCGCTTCGACCGGGGCGCTGTATCAGACGGAGGTGTACGTCGCGGCCGGCACGGTGGAGGGCCTCGACCCCGGGCTCTATCACTTCTGCCCCGGTGACTTCACGCTCCGCCGTCTGCGCGCCGGCGACGTGCGCGCGCCGCTGGCCGCGGCGGCGGCCGAGCCCGATGTGGCCGAGCGCGCGGCCACGGTGATGCTGACGGGGATGTACTGGCGCAACGCCTGGAAGTACCAGGCCCGGGCCTGGCGCCATCTCTACTGGGACTCGGGGACGATGCTCGCCAACCTGACCACGGTCGCCACCGCGCTCGGTCTGAGGCCGCGCGTGCTCACCGGCTTCGTCGACGCTCGGGCGAATCAGCTGCTCGGCCTCGACGCTGACCGGGAGGCCGCGCTCGAGCTGGCTACGCTTGGCCCCAGCGGACCTCCAGCCCCCGCAGCCGAGGCCCTGCCCGACCTCCGCGACGACGTCATGCCTCTGTCGTCCCAGGAAGTCGACTACCCGGGCCTACGTGAGATGCAGCGCGCCTCGATGCTGGAAAGCCCGCAGGAGGTCCAGGCCTGGCGCCGCAGCGCGCCGCCGGCTCCTCGCCGTCCGCGTGGACTGCTCACCCGGCTGCCACCGGCCCGCCGCGAGGCAGGCCGCGCGCTCGACGAGACGATCCACCGCCGCGGCTCCACGCGCCAGTTCAGCCACGCGGCACTCGGCCTGACCGACCTGGCCACGACACTCTGGTGGGCGACCCGCCCCATCGCGATGGACGTGCCGCCCGGCCTCGTCGACGTCTATCTGGTCGCCCATGCCGTTGCGGATCTCACGCCCGGGGCGTGGCGGTACTGGCCGGACGCCCACGCGCTGGAGCCGCTCGCCGAGGGCGACTTTCGCCGCCAGTCGGCGTTCCTCACCCTGGAGCAGGCGCTGGGTGGAGACGCGGCAGTCACGCTCTATTTCCTGGCCCCCCTGGACGCGCTGCTCACCGCGTACGGCAACCGCGGCTATCGGCTGGCCAACCTCGAGGCCGGGCTGATCGGTGGCCGCGCCTACCTGGTCGCCTATGCCTCGGGGTACGGCGCCAGCGGCCTGACGTTCTACGACCGGGAGGTCGTTCGCTTCTTCTCGCCCCACGCCGAGGGTCTCGACGCCGTGTTCGTCACCGCGCTGGGGCGGGCCGCGCGCTCGCCGTGATAGAGTCGATGGCATGAAAAAGTATCAGCTGATGGCCCCTGGCCCCACCCCCGTGCCCAGCCAGGTCCTGCTGGCCATGGCCCAGCCGATGATCCACCACCGCACACCGGAGTACGAGGCCCTGTTCGCCGAGGTGCGCGAGCAGCTCAAGTGGCTCTTCCAGACGGCGCAGGACGTGATCCTGCTCACCTGCTCGGGCACCGGGGCCATGGAAGCGGCGCTCGTCAGCACGCTGTCACCCGGGGACACGGTGGCGATCGTCCGGGCCGGGAAATTCGCCGACCGCTGGGCCGAGCTCGCCCGGATCTACGGCTTGCCGATGGTGAGCCTGGAAGCGCCATTCGGCGAGACGGTCGCGCCCGCCCGCCTGGCCGAAGCGTTGCGAGCGCGGCCCGAGATCGCGGCTGTGCTCGTGCAGCACAGCGAGACGTCCACCGGCGTGCTGCACGACGTGCGCGGCTACGCGGAGGTCACCCGGAACACCGGCGCGCTGCTGGTGGCCGACGCCGTTTCGAGCCTGGGCATCGCCGACCTGCCCATGGATGCCTGGGGGGTGGACGTCGTCGTCGCCGGGTCGCAGAAGGGACTCATGCTGCCGCCGGGGCTGGCCTTCTGCGCGCTGAGCGAGAACGCCTGGCGCCGCACGGCGACCGCGAAGCTACCCAAGTATTACTTCGACCTGCCGGCCGAGCGGAAAGCCGGGCACCGGAACGACGTGCGCTTCACGCCCGCCGTCGGCATCGTGGTCGGCCTGCGCGAGGCGATGCGCCTGCTGCAAGCCGAAGGGTTGGCCAACGTCTTCCGACGTCACGACCGGCTGGCCCGGGCCACCCGGGCCGGCGTGGAGGCGCTGGGGCTGGGACTGTTCGCCCGGGCGACGCCGAGCCCGGCGGTCACGGCGGTGACGGCGCCACCCGGTATCGACGGTGAGACCATCGTGGCCGCCTACGCCAAGGAGCACAACATCACCATCGCCGGCGGGCAGGGGGAGATGAAGGGCAAGGTCTTCCGGCTGGGTCACATGGGCTATGTCGCCGAGTTCGACGTCATCTCGGCGCTCGCCGCCCTCGAGCAGGTGCTGGCCGGGCTGGGCCTGCCCATCGACTTCGGCGCCAGCGTGCGCGCCGCCCAGAAGGTCTTCGCCTAGAAAGTGTAGCGAACATTGGGCAGTGACCGCCGATCCGTGACCGCGTACGCTGCGAGCAGGAGCCGCCCGTGACTCGTGTCGTACTGACGTACAAGGACTACGAGGCGCTGCCGGCAGACGGGCGCAGGTACGAGATCCACGATGGCGAGCTGTCCGTGACCCCCGCGCCGAATACCGAGCACCAGCGGGTGAGCGCCAACCTGTTCGTTACTCTGCGGCGCCATGTCGAAGAGCGTGGCCTCGGCGAGGTGCTCTACGCGCCCGTCGACGTGATCCTGGCCGACACGTCGATCGTTCAGCCGGACCTGGTGTTTGTCGATCCGACCCGGCGCTCGGCGATCAGCCGGCGGGGTATCGAGGGGCCGCCCACGCTGGCGGTCGAGATCGTCTCACCCTCAACGACCGGGATCGACCGGACCACGAAACGGCAACTCTACGCGAAGTACGGCGTCTCTTGCTTCTGGCTGGTCGATCCCGAGGCTCGGATGATCGAGGCGCTGGTGCTGGACGCCGGAACCTATACGGTCGCCGTGCGCGCTTCGGGGCCGAGGCCGATCGGACTCCCACCCTTCCCAGACCTCGGGCTCGTGGTCGAACGCCTCTGG
>JBOHPM010000374.1:0-3820 GCA_050731715.1 Candidatus Rokuibacteriota bacterium | reverse complement strand
GCACGGGGCGAGCGTGATCTCGCCCCGGGAGACGAGCGCGGCCGCCGCGTCGTCGTTGGCCGCCCAGCCCTCGTACCGGATCGCGCACAGCACGGCCGCGCGCAGCGGCGCGCACGTGTGCTCCCACCCGATCGGCGGGCCGGCGTGGAGCACCGTGCGCGGGGGAAGCCCGAGCGCCTCCCAGGCCGGGCGGCAATCGACCAGCATCGGCTCGCCGCCCGTCAGCCGGCCGAGCGCTTCGGCGTTGGCGCGCTCGATGCGCTCGCCCTGCGCCTGGAGGCGCTCGAGCGCGGCCATCAGGACAGGATCGCCGGCCGCGGGCGGCCGCCACGCGACATGAGTCACCGGCGTCCCGAGCCGTTCGAGCTCCTGGGCGAAGAGCGGGAGCCCCAGGCTCACCACGCGCGGGGCCACGGACAGGAGGGGAGGAACGCGGCTCACCCGCGCAGACGATACCATACGGGCATGGGGAATGCGGACGGGCGGCGGTCGGCGCCGAGGATCTTCGTGCTGTCGCCGGCGAACTGCTCCGGCGTGCGGGCGCGCATGGTCCTGAACGAGCGCGCCGAGTTCGACCTCGCCTGCCGCCTGCGCGCCCCGGGCGGCGCGCCGCTCGGAGAGGTGTTCAGCTTCATGAGCGGCCTCTACTTCCGCGGCAAGCTCGCCTACGCGCGAGCCTTTGCCGAGCCCGGCGCGGGGCTCGAGGGGGCGCTGGGCGGCGGCATCCTCGTGATCGTCCCGGGTGCCGGGCTCTGGCCCGCCGACCGTCCGGTCACCCCGAGCGAGCTGCGCGCGTTCGCGCGGGTGAACGTGAGCGGCGGCAATCTCCGGCATTGCCGGCCGCTCCTCGCGGCGGCCACGGCGCTGGCCGCGCGGCTCGGCGCCGAGGGCGACGTGGTGCTGCTCGGCAGCATCGCATCCGAAAAGTACGTCGAGACGCTGGCGCCGGTCTTCGGCGAGCGCCTGCTCTTTCCACTGGATTTCGTCGGCCGTGGCGACATGAGCCGCGGCGGCCTCCTCCTGCGCCGCGTGGCCGAGCGCCGGGAGCTCGAGTACGCGCCCGTCGTCGGCTCCGTCAGGCGCGGGGTGCGGCCGCCGAAGCTCGTGCCGTTGCCACCGGCAGGAGCGTCGCCCCCTTTCCGCGACCGGCCGGTTCGTCCCGTTCGTCCCACGCCGAACCCGCCGTGATGCCCGGAGCCAGGCGTCCGGCCAGGGCGACGCGTGACCACCATCCCGCCACCCGGCAGGGCACCCGCCCGGGCCGGGCGTCACGCCCGCCGCGCGTCGACATCCCCGGCGGCGTGGAGAACACCACGATCGACGCCGGCGGCCGCGCGGTGAAGCTCTCGAACCTCGGCAAGGTCTTCTGGCCGGAGCTGGGGCTCACCAAGCGGGATCTGCTCCAGTACTACGCCGACGTGGCGCCCTTCCTGTTGCCGCATCTGCGCGGCCGGGCCATGGTGATGAAGCGCTACCCGAACGGCATCCACGGGGGGTTCTTCTTCATGAAGCGGGCGCCGACACCTCGCCCGGAGTGGATCGAGACGTGCGCCATCGAGCACTCCTCGGGCAACATCATCGACTTTCCGGTGGTGCAGGACGTCGCCACGCTGCTGTGGGTCGTGAATCTCGGCTGCATCGACCTGAACCAGTGGTACGCGCGCTGCGACGACGTGGACCGACCGGACTACCTGCACATGGACCTCGACCCGGGCGAGGGCGCCACCTTCGAGCAGGTCCGCGAGGCGGCGTTCGTGGTCCACGAAGCGCTGGCGGGGCTCGGCATGGCCGATCTCGTGAAGACGACCGGCTCACGCGGCCTGCACGTCTACGTCCCCATCGTGCGCGGGCCCACCCAGAAGACCGTCTGGACCGTCGCCAAGACGGTCGCGGTGGAGCTGGCGCGCCGGCATCCGGCGTTGCTGACCGCCGAATACCGCGTGGCCCGCCGTCCCGCGCGTCGCGTACTCGTGGACTACAACCAGAACGCCTGGGGGCGGACGCTGGCCTCGGTCTACTCCGTGCGGCCGCGTCCCCGCGCGACGGTCTCCACCCCCCTCGGCTGGGAGGAGCTGCGCGCCGGCGCCGGGACCGACGACTTCCGGCTCGACAACGTCCGCGCGCGCCTGGCCAAGACCGGCGACCTCTGGGCGCCGCTCCTGGCGCCCCGCGGCCGGTTCGACCTCGAGCGGCTCCGAGCATAGGAAGGCCCAAAGGGGGCGGGGGCGACGGAACGCTCATTCTTGGACGTCCCCCCCCCCACGCAGGCCGGCGGAGGCGTTCACGGCCACGAGCTCGTCGGGCACCTCGAGGGCGGGCGCGTGCTGGGAGCTGCGCCGCGTGTCCCGGTTCTGCGGCCACTGGTCGGCCATGTTGTCGTACACGCCGCCGTCGGTCAGCGCCATCAGCGAGGCGCTCGCGCCGGGCCCGGCTCGCGCCCGCGGCCGCGCGGGCGGCCTTCGTGGCATAATCCCGGCGCCTGCCTGCCAGTGTGAAAGGAGACCGGATGCGTTCGTGCTTGGCCCTGCTGTGCCTGGGCCTCTTCGCCCCCCTCTTCGCCCCTTCGCCGAGCCAGGCCGAGGAT
Organism: Candidatus Rokuibacteriota bacterium; assembly: GCA_050731715.1. GTDB lineage: Bacteria > Methylomirabilota > Methylomirabilia > Rokubacteriales > CSP1-6 > 40CM-4-69-5. The sequence goes on along the minus strand of JBOHPM010000374.1, from coordinate 1,236 downwards.
CTCCGGTGGCTGAGCGTGGGGATCCGGGGAGGCGCCAACGGGCAACGCGTGCTGGGCGGTGATGAACCCGAATCGTTTCGCCAGTACGACGTCGTGACCACGCTCGGGCTTCCCTTGAGCTGGTATGCCGAATCAGGGTGGGGCGTGGGCACGAGGCTCATGGCCAGCGTCGGAGCCCTCACCGGGGGCGGTGACACGGCGTTCCTGGCCACGCTCGTCCCCGGCATCGCCCTCGGCCGCCGGGACAGCGCGCTGGCCATGGATATCGGAATCGGGGGCGCCCTGCTCAGCCGGTACGAGCTCGGACGTCAGGACTTCGGCGGGCCGTTTCAGGTCGTGTTCACCTTCGGCCTCACGGTCCCCATCTACGGGCAGTTCGGGCTAGGCTATCGGCTCCACCACATCTCCGATGCCGGTCTCTACGACAATGGCCTGGGCGGCGACCTCCACATGCTGGAGCTCACCTACCGCTTCCGCTGAGTCTGCTCGCGCGCAGGCTGGTCCAGCGCGAAGAGGCCCTCCGTGTGCCGGAGCCGCCAGGCTATGCCGTCCTCCGCGAGCGGTAGGTCAGGCCGAGGCAGATGTTGGCCGGTCGATCTCCTCGAAATGCGGTCGCAGCACTCCAAGCCGCCACTTGCTCCTCCTCTTCAGACCGCCGCTCGACCTATAATGCCGCCGTGTCCAAGCTCGATGAGAGGCTCCGCCGGATCTCTGATCTCCTAGATCGGAACCGGACAAGCGACGCCGACGTCTCGTTTCGGGAGTTGCTCAGCACGACACCGCCTGCGGCGCTGGCATCTCAAGAGGCGGCGCTTCGTCTCCTCGTCGACCGCTTTGCTCATAAGCGTCGCCGCGACCTGGGTCAGGCGCTAACAGCCGTTCTACGGAATCCTCGTGTCAGTCTCGACACACTTGCGCTGCGCTTCCGCGAGCGGCTTGATGAACTCAGTGCGCACCACCTCTTTCAGTGGTCGACATTTTACCGCGACACGGTAGACGAGCTCCTTCACGCGGCCGAAAGCTATAGCGCCTCCGAAGCTGACCGAGAACAGGTCGTCCTCCTCGTCCATCGAGCGTTTTCCCGACACGCCTCTGACATCTATGGGACAATGTCCTGGTTCAGCGTGAACTGGAGTCCCGGTCATGCCCGAATTGGATCGGGCGTCATGGTCCGCTGCCGCGTCTCTTCCCGTCGCACGGCGCGACGCGCGCGGGCCGCTTCGAGTTTCCGATCGC
>JBOHPM010000373.1:0-3825 GCA_050731715.1 Candidatus Rokuibacteriota bacterium | reverse complement strand
GCAAGGAGAGGAACGGCGTGACGACGTACGCGTGGCGAACGGCGAGGCTGGCCCTGTTCAAGCGCGATCACCCCCGCGCGGTCGACCGGCTCATCAACTACTTTGGCGATCCCGTCGGCGAAGCCGCACCCGAGCGCTTCCCAGCAGGGGCTCGAGGGACTGCCGATTGGCAAAGAATCCGGCGAGGGGATCGCCCAGCGTGACGAGCCGGCCGCGAATGTTGCCGAAATGGAAGTCCTCGGGATAAATCCCGCGCCCCAGCTCCTCCCACTCCAGGGGCGCCGAGACCGGCGCGCCCGGATGCTCCCGCACCGAGTACGGGCTGATCAGCGTGGCGCCCCGCCGGTTGCGCAGGACGTCGATGAGGATCTTGCCCCGCCGGCGCGCCCGCCGCATGTCGAAGGTGAACAGCGATGGCTCCCGCTGGCGGGCCATGCGCGTGATGACGGACGCCGCCGTCAGCACCTGATCGTAGCTGTACACGGGCTCGAGCGGCACCAGGACGTGCAGGCCCCGCCCGCCCGACGTCTTCACCCAGCTACGGATCTTGAAACCGGCCAGTAGGCTCCGCACCAGCGTGGCGGCATTGCGCACCTCCCGGAACGCGATCTCGGTGGGGTCGATGTCGAACAGCATCACGTCGGGGCGATCGACGGCATCCACCGACGAGGCCCAGGGATGGAAGGAGATGTGGCCGAGGTTGACGAGGTAGGCCAGCGCCGCCCGCTCGCTCCCCACCACATACTCGGCCCAGCCGTGCGCGGTCTGCTCGCTCCGGAGGCGCCGCGTGGTGATCCACGACGGTAGCCCCGGGGGCGCGGCGCGCTGGTAGACGTATTCCCCTCCCGCGAGGCTCCGCAGCAGGCTGAACGGCCGGTTCACCAGGAATGGCAGCAGGTGAGCGGCCGCATCGCGGTAGTAGTCGAGCAATTGCTCCTTGGTCACGCCGGCCTGGGGCCAGAGGAGCGCTTCTGGGGTGGTGACCAGGATGCGGCGGCCGTCGATCTCTTCGACCCGCGCGCTCATCATGCCTGACGGAGCGAAGCAAGTTGGTTGCCAGACTCGTCAGGAATGGGAAAAGAAATGCCCGACCGCTCGCAGCAGCCCCCTCGCTAACGGGTCCGCTGGTATTCGTAATCTTCGCGCTCGCCATTGCCCAGGCGCAGGTGGGGCACGAACGGCCCACGCGCGGTGTTCAGGCGGGCATGGGCGTCCAGGGCGGCCGGGCTCGCCCAGCGCTCCAGCAGGGCCAGCCGGTCGGGATTCACGACGCTCTGGAACACCTCGAACTGCTCACAGCCGGGCTCCTTCATCACCTCGGCGCACCGGGCGCGGAACGCCTGGGCGAGCTCCGAGCCTTTCCCTGCTGCCGCGGTGATCGTGACGACGAGTCGGATTGCCATCGGAGCCTCTCTTGGGGTCTGACGTCGTTTGCCGAACGCCGGTCGAGAGGAACGTAGCGCAAGCCGACCGAGCACCGCAAGCGCAGGTCAGCCGAAGTCGTGTGAGGGGACCGCCCGTCCGGGCCCGGGCAGGGGCCGGATGCGCCGAGCGCGGACGGAAACGACGCCGTCTTGCATCTGCACGACACCATCCACGACGAGGTAGGGGGCGGCGACGAGCGCCAGCCGCTGCCGGTCGAAGAGCTGGGGCGTCACGATCACGTTGGCGATCCCCGTCTCGTCCTCCAGGGACAGGAACACGAAGCCCTTGGCGGTGCCCGGGCGCTGCCGCACGATCACGCTGCCGGCCACCCGCACGGGACGTCCATGGCCGAGCCGGGCCAGGTCGCCGGCGCGGGCGACCCCCTGACGGGCCAGCGCGGAGCGTAGCAGCGCGAGCGGATGGGGGCCGAGGGTGATGCCGGTGCCCGCGTAGTCCTCATCCAGACGCTCCGCGATGCTCATCTCACAGAGCGGGCTCGGATCCGCGGGCGGTTCGGCATCGACCAGCAGCCCGGGGAGCACCGGTCGGGCGGCCTGCCAGAGGGCGGCCCGCCGTGTGCCGTTCAGAGCGTCGAGCGCGCCAGTGGCGGCCAGCGTCATCAGCTCGTCCCGCGCGAGCCCCGCCCGCCGGGCCAGATCGGCGAGCGATGCGAAGGGCCGCTCGCCGCGGGTGGTGACGATGGCACGTCCCACGCTCTCGCGCAGTCCTTTCACGTAGCGCAGGCCCAGCCGGACCGATTGAACAGGGCGCGGGCACCCGGGCTTCGCCACGCCCGCACCCCGCCGGAATCCTGCGCGAGATCGATTCTCGACCCGATCAGAGTCCCGGTCATCCGTCTCGACCATGCACAGCCAGTCCGATCGGGTGACATCGACGGGCTGGATCGTGAGCCCGTGGCGCTGGGCATCCTTGACGATGGTCGCCGGGTGATAGAAGCCCATCGGCTGGTTGTTGAGGAGCGCGGCGTAGAACGCGGCCGGGTGATGGGCCTTGAGATACGCGCTGGCGTAAGCCAGCAGCGCGAAGCTCGACGCGTGGGAGTTGTGGACCACGAGATCGTTGGCCAGAAAATTGTGCTCGTTCTCGATCTCGAGATCATACGTCTCCCGGATGCCCACGGGCTCGATCGCGGTGATCCGATCCCAATAGAGATCGGACTTGGCCAGGCGAGTCAACTCGGGTGAGTCGAAGTACCGGGCCGGCCTGGCGATGACCCCCCGCCGGTATCCCCGCTTCGACGTGTCCGGAGAGCAGATCGCGCGCGTCGAGAGGCCGGTCGGCACGCTGACCGGGACGGTATCCCGAGACATCCTGGCGTCGGCGCCCGATCCAGCCAAGGTTCGAGCCATCGCACGCTTGTCCGCATTCAGAAAGCGTCGGCCGATCCGTCGATAGAATCGCATCAGGCTCCCCCGACCCGTGATCGTGACGACGAACCCAGTCACGTATCGGTCACGATATCGACGGTGGCGCTCGTAGATGCGGGAGACGATGCCGAGGCGGAGGAGCACATGCTGGACTTCCTCGGCAAGCTGGCGGGATGCCGTGTCATACGCGGCGTGCCCCCGTACCGAAAGGGAGCCATCGCCTTCCCACAGACGAGCGAGCAGTAGCCCGAGGTCGGCCTGGTGAAGCTCGAACACCTCCGCAGGCAGACGCTTGGTGCGCACATTGCGTCCCCAGAGGCCCAGCCGCTTTGCCCACTCCACTGCTCCAATCGGCCGTGAAGGATCCCGTCGACGGACGTGAACGCTGTAGCAGTTCCGGTGTCGGGCAACGGTGGCGCGTGTGTTCTCGAACTGCTCAACGGCGCCCACGAACTCGGCGCAGCATCCGGCGTCAGTCGTGTAGAAGTACATCGTGCTCGGATGGCGCAGATTGCCCCCGGCAATGAGGTCAGCCAAGACGATCAGATGATGACACGGCCAGCGGGCGTGCCCCCCCGACGGGAGTGCGCGGGCGGTGGCGATATGATCTCCGGGGCGGAGGGCCGCGAGCGCTTGCCATCCCATCGCAGTGAGCATTGGATGTTCGGGGGTAGCGACAATCTCTCGGCCCAACGCGGTCCGGAGACGGTACACCTTCCGCTGCCCACTCCGCGTGGCCTGGAGCACGCGCCGCCGGCGCAACTGAAGATTGGTATCGCAGGCGAGTGTACTGCTCAGCGGAACGGTTCCGTTCACGACATCCTCGATCTTCACCCACCGCCCGGTGTCCGCGTCGATCACACGCGTCTCTCCGACAACACACTCCGGAAAACCATACAGCGCGAACGAGGTGATGGCGTGCGCGATCTGGTCGGCGGCAGTTCCGGTGATGCCCTGGGCGGCCATCCCGGCCCGGAGCTTCTGCTCCACCTCGCCCATCCGCCGCTCGCTC
>JBOHPM010000372.1:0-3832 GCA_050731715.1 Candidatus Rokuibacteriota bacterium | reverse complement strand
TCACGATTGAGGGGGACAGCTACCGACGGCGCATCGCCGAGGCCAAGCGCAAGTCCCCGCGGGCGGCGTCGGGGGGCTGAGCCGGCCGCCGGTCCGAATTCCCGCGCTTTTTCATGTCGCGCAACAGAGCTGGCGTACTTCCAACCGAACTGGAGTCGGCGCGCCGCGCCGCTTCTGGATCACCTGGGGGCCGTCATCGACCACGTGGAGGCGCATGCGCACGGGGGTCCCGACGACGAGGGGAACTTCGCCACCGCCTGCAACAAGTGCAACGCCTCGAAGAACAGTGGCGCTGTCGCCGACTTCGTGGCGCGCTCGCCCCGGAAGCCCGTGAAGGGGCGCTACGGGGAGCCGGTTGCCTGGGACGGGCTCTCAGCCGTCTTCGTCGCCTTGGCAGCGCGGATGCCAGGCATGCTGACCGCGAGCGAGCGAGAGTGGCTGAGCGCGCTCGGGCGCGCGTGAGCGTGTTCCGGAACCACGGGGGACTCCAGGCTCCTCTCGACGCTCGGGGCTTACCCGCTCAGTGCGTGCCCGCGCGCTGAACCTGACGTGCGGGGAACGACCCGGACGCCGGCTACTTGCCGCCCGGCCCGCCGGGCAGCTTCCGCCCCGGCCCGCGGACGTTCGAGTGGAAGTTGATCACCACGGGCTTCATGTCCTCGATCGCACCGGAGCCGATCTCCTTGTTGAGCTTCGCGGCCAAGTCGAGGGCCTGGCCGACGGTCCGCGCGTTGCCCAACATCCGGCGGTAGGAGGCCTTCGCCTCGGCCTCGCTCTCCTGCAGCGTCTCGAGCACGAGGCGTTTGACGAGGCCGCGCGGGAGGGCCTCCTTGATGCCGGTCGGGCGCCCGCGCGGGTTGCCCGACTTCCCCGGCTCCCACGTCGTGCGGCGAACCCCCCTTCGGCACATGCTCACTCTACGCCTGCTCAACGCCTGATCTAAACAGGCGGAGCCAGGAGCCTGCACAGGGCCCGCCCGCGGAAGCCCCATCTACACCCGGCTTACGTCCACTCGGTTGACGGTGCGTACGCCCAGGGGCGACCTTCCCGGCACGTCCTCACGCAGGCGTGCCTCGGCGCGCGCTGGCCATCCGGGCAGTACCCCCCCTCGGGGCCTTGTTTATGACTGGTCGGTCGTGAACAGCTCCGGCCGCGACACGCTGACGCGGGCAGGGGCGGACGCCAAGGTTCTGGGCGGTAGCGCGCCACGCCCCACGGGCGGTTCGGCTGGGGACGTCATAGAACCTATTGACGACGGGGCCAGCCGGGACTACGTTCCTCGCCACTCTCCTCAGCCAGCGGAGATTCCGATGCCGGACATTCGCAGGCCGCTCCGGAAGTTCCTCCCCAACGCGACGAGGCGGAGCGTGGAGCTTCCACGGACCGCCCCGTGTTGAATATCAAGCGGAGGGCGCCCGCCTGGTGCCGCGGCGAGCGTCAGACCTGGGACGGGTACGGATGCAGCACCAAATAGCTCGATTATGACCTGCGTCGCTGGACGGTGTTCGACGACGAGGCCGGGGGGCCGCCGCCGATGACCTACTGGACGCTCGGCTTGGTGGTGGTGCTCGCGCTCGCCGGGTGCGCAACCGCGCCGCGCCCGCAGCTCTCGCGTGAGCAATGGATGGCGCTCAAGACGAAGGACTATCAGGACGTGACGCCCGCGCGCGCGTACCAGGCGGCCGAGCAGCTCCTCCGGCTCGCCGATCCCGAGGACGTTACCGTGACCTACGATGCCGAGGGCCGGCTCCAGGCCGTCCGCACCTGGCGGATGTGGACCGGCTTTTTCTTGTTCACGCAGTACGGGGCCGACACCTGGCGTGTCCGAGCCGAGCCGGTCGGCACCGGTGCCCGCGTGATGGTGAGCGTCAGCCGCGCCGGCGAGACGGGCGCCCAGCCGCTCACCGGGCTCGACGACGATCCGGCGCTCTACGATCTCTGGTGGGCGCGGATGGAGTACCTGCTCGGCCGCGCCACGACCTGGCTGACGTGCGCGGCGTTCCAGGAGCGCACGGGCCGGGCGTATGGCGATCCGTTTCTGCTCTGCGATCCGTTCACGATCGAGGATCGGGCACCCGAGGCGTTCACGGCGCGATGACCATGCGCCTCTTCGCCCGGACGCTCGGCCTGGTCGTGACGGTCCTCGTCGGACAGCTCCTGGTCCCTGCGTCCGCAATCGCTCAGGGCTTCTCCGTTCAAACCTTCTACACCCTCGTCACCATGAAAGCCGGCGACGGGGATGGCACGATACGTAGCTCCCCCTTCGGCATCAGTTGCGGTGCGACGTGTTCAGCCGCCATCCTCGAAGGCACAGCGGTCACGCTCACTGTGACTCCGACTGCGGATTCATTCTTTGTCGGCTGGGGCGGAGCCTGCACCGGGATCGAGCCATGCGTGCTTGTCATGAATGGCGCAAAGACGGTGACGGCGAACTTCACGAGCGGGGGTCCCCCGCCGTCCTCGCCGCAGGCGATCCTTGTGGCAGCCGTCCTGCCGAGCAGCCGATCGGTCCGCGTCGGCGTTACGGCGACCGCGTTTGCGGTGATGATCAACGCTGGAACTGTAGATGCCATAGGCTGTCGGATCGCGCCTCGGACCGCTATACCGGCAACATTCGGATTCCGGACGACAGACCCCAGCACCAATCTTTTCAACGGCCTGCTGAACGCTTTCGTGGACATCCCCCGCGGCCGCGCGCAAACGTTCGTCATCTTCCTGACCCCCACCAGCGCATTCCCATCGACCGAAGTGGTCCTCGAATTCGCCTGCAGTAACGCGCCGGCCGCCCCGATCATCGTTGGCTTGAACACGCTCCTGTTGTCCGCGTCAGCCGGAGCTATCCCCGACATCGTCGCCTTGGCTGCGACTCTCAACAACGACGGCATCGTCCACGCCCCGATAGGCGGCGCCGGGGCCTTTGCGGTGGCCACCGTCAACGTGGGATCGAGTGCGGGGATCACGGTGACCGCCGACACGGGCTCGGTCGTCTTGCCCATCAACATCAGCCTGTGTTCGACGAATCCTGTCACCGGCCAATGCGCATCGGGGATTGGGCCTACTGCCACAGCTCAGATCGATGAAAACGCGACGCCGACGTTTGCTGTGTTTGTTGTGGCTGGTGCGCCCGTCCACTTCGCCCCTGGCAGCAATCGGATATTCGTTCGGTTCCGTGACGCTTCAGGGGGTGACCCGGGGGTCCACAAGCGTCGCGGTAACTGAGTGAACGCATGCCCCTCCCGCGCCCGCCAGCCCTCCCCCGAGTCCAGCCACACCGTCTTCCCCGCGCAGCTCCGTGTCGGCGACCGCTACACCGACGACGACGGCGAGTGGGAGGTGGTGGAGGGACCGTCGACGCGGACCGGGGGCAAGGCGGTCTGGACCCGCGTCCGCCACCCTGGCCGGCCGGAGACGGAGCGGGAGATGATCTGGGCGGCGCACGAGCGGATCGCGGTGCGGCGGGCGTAGCCGTGAGCACCGTGCAGAGCGGTACCTGGTTCGACAGTCAGAGAGAAGGGGAAGCCTATGAAACGTCTGGCTTGTTTCGCTATAACGCTCCTTGTCGTTGGCGGCATCGCGATTGGTTCAGGGTACGCGCAGTCGTCGGGCGCGAAGAAGCCGGACGCTGCCGGTTCCTCGAGAAAACTCACGCGCGTTGTTACCCATGAAGAGCTTGGACGAACGGTGCTTCAACAGGCTCTCACGGCTGCGCGGAGGTTGTCAATGATCCTGAGACACCGACGTGGCGCATTTAGTGTGGCGCCTCTGCATGTGCCATCGGCGGCGGTGGTGGGTTGATCCACGCGGCCGTCGGGGGCGCGAGCGGCTCGGGCGG
>JBOHPM010000371.1:0-3836 GCA_050731715.1 Candidatus Rokuibacteriota bacterium | reverse complement strand
GGCGGGGGCGGCGTGGCACGGGGCCGGGGTGCCGGCGCACCGGCGATCCTGGCGGCCGGGTTGCCCGCCGGCGGCGGCTCGCGGAGATCGGGGAACTCGACCATGAGCGGCTCGCCCCGCTTGACCGTGTGGCGGGTGGACGGGACACCCATCACGAGCACCAGTGTCACGGCCAAGATGTGCAGCAGGAGCGAGGCGACGAGGCCCCGCGCTGGCTGCCGCCGCACGGCGTTCCAAAGAGCATGCATCCCGTTGATTATAGGCTATAACTCCCGATCGACCGCCCGGGCCACCCGGCGCAGGCCCTGCATCAGCTCGGCGAAGCGTTCGGGCTTGAGCGACTGCGGGCCGTCCGACAGGGCCTCGGCCGGCCGGGGGTGAACCTCGATGAGAAGCCCGTCCGCGCCCGCGGCCACCCCGGCCCGGGCCATGGCCTCCACGTACTCCCAGTGGCCGGTGCCGTGGCTGGGGTCCACCAGCACCGGCAGATGGGTGAGCTTCTTGATCACGGGCACCGCATTCAGGTCGAGCGTGAAGCGGGTCGCCGTCTCGAAGGTCCGGATCCCCCGCTTGAGCAGGACCGGCTTGCGCGCTTCGGCGACGCGCTTGACCGCGCCGATCCGGCCCGTCAAGGCCTTTTGTCCTGTGATGGCTTCCGGCTCAGACGCTCGATGATGCGGTGACGGTAGTAGTAGAGGGGCAGGATCAGGGCGACCACCACGGCCAGAAAGACCAGCGCATAGATGTATTGCTGCTCGGCGACGTTGGCGCCGAAGTACGACGAGATCCAGGTGCCGGGCAGACGTCCCAGCGTGGAGACCACCGCGAAGAGCCAGAAGGGCAAGGGACTGATGCCGAACAGGTAGGAGATGATGTCCTTCGGGAACCCGGGAATCACGTAGAGCAGGAAGCAGAGGATGGCGCCTTCGGCCTCGACGATGAAATTGAGACGGTTCCAGTTGTGCTCGCTGAGCCAGGGCCGCACGAACGGCTCCCCCCACTTCCGCCCGATGCCGAAGCAGAGGAGGGTTCCCGTGGTGAGCCCGATCGTCGAGTAGAGCAGCCCCCACCAGGTGCCGAACAGGGCGCCGCCCACGGGCCCGGTGATCTCTCCGGGAATCGGCGACAGCACGACCTGCAGGGCCTGGATCACCACGAACACCACCGGGGCCAGCCAGCCCCAGGAGGCCACGATCTCCTTCAGGAATTGCTTGTCGCGATAGAGGCGGACGACGAAGGCGACGATCGGCGAATCGGTCACCACCAGCCACACGACGCCGATCAGCATCCCGGCCAGGATGATGGAGGCCAGCGCCCAGCGCGCGCTGTAGGTCAGCCGGAACGGGCGCGGGCCGTCGACGGCGTTCACGCCGGCGGGCGGCGGTCGGCCCAGGGACAGGCCGCCTCGTAGGCTGCGGAGGCCGCCAGCACCGCCCGATCGGCGTGACGGCGGCCGATGACCTGCAACCCGACGGGACGACCATCATCCGTGAGCCCGGCGGGCACGCTCGCTGCCGGCTGTCCCGTGAGGTTGAACGGGTAGGTGAAGGGCATCCACCCGAGCGCTGACACCTGCTGGTCGGCGATGTCCCGGGGGGGCGGCTCTCCGGCCGGGAACGGCGCCACGGCGACCGTCGGAGTGAGGAGCAGGTCGAAGCGCTCGAGAAAGGCGTGGACCTCGCTCCAGTAGGCCTTCACGCGCTCGGCGGCCAGCAGATAGTTGCGGGCGGTGACGCCCCCCCCGCGGCGGATGAAGCTCACCAGGGTGGGATCGAGGACGGCCTCGGCCGCCGGGAGTTGATCGGACCAGTGGGCGTAGAACTGCGCGGCCACCAGGGTGCTGAAGGCCTCCTCCGGATTCTCCCAGCCCGGGCTCACCACCTCGACGTGGCAGCCGAGCGACTCGAACTCTGCCGCGGCGCTCTCGCACAGCCGCTGGACCTCCGGCTCGACCACCGCATACCCGAGGTCCGGCGTCCAGGCGACGTGCAGGCCCTTGATCGGCTCGTCGCAGGCCGTGACGTACGAGCCGGCTTCGCGCGGCAGCGAGTGGCGGTCGCGGTCATCGCCCCCCACGATCACGTCGAGCGCGAGGGCGGCGTCGCGGACGGAGCGCGCCAGCGGTCCGGTGCATCCCAGGTAGTCCCAACCGGGAAAGCCCGGATGCTGCGGCACCCGGCCCCACGACGGCTTGAAGCCATAGACCCCGCAGAAGGCGGCCGGGATACGAATCGAGCCCCCACCATCGGTCCCCAGCGCGATCGGTCCCAGCCCGGTCGCGACGGCCGCCCCCGCCCCGCCGCTGGAGCCGCCCGGCGTGAGCGCGGGGTTCCAGGGGTTACGGCTGATCCCGAATAGCGGGTTCTCGGTGATGCCCTTGTGGCCGAACTCCGAGGTGTTCGTCTTGCCGAGCAGGACGGCGCCGGCCGCGCGGAGGCGGCCCACCGCCACCGCGTCCTCCTCGGGCACCGCCTCGGCGAACAGCCGCGAGCCCCCGGTGGTGCGGATCCCCCGCGTGAAGATGACGTCCTTGACCGACACGGGGACGCCGTTCAACAGCCCGACCGGCTCGCCCTTCATCACCGCGATCTCGGCCTCGCGGGCGGCCCGGCGGGCGACGTCGTGGGCAATCAGGCAAAACGCGTTGAGGCCCGGGTTGACGGCTTCGATCCTGGCCAGGACCGCTTCGACGATCTCCACCGGAGACACCTGCTTGGTCCGCACGAGGGCGGCGAGGTCGAGGGCCGACAGCCAGGTGAGCTCTGCAGTCATCGTGTGAGGGATCGCACGATTGTATCATCCGCGCCGTGGACGATGACCGGGGCGCTCCCCTCACCGCCCCCAATGGCACCACGGTCACCTACGCCGCGGCGCCCGATGGTGTGAGGCGTCGCGTCCTCGAGGTCGATCGCCGCGGCACCTCGCTGGCCACGCTGCGCTGGGGACCCGGCGGTCTGGCTGCCGCGTGGGTCCGGACCCCCGACGGCGCCTGGCTCGCCATCGAGCCGCGCGCGGCCGAGCAGCGACCGTGGGGCCTGGTCGATCGGATCGCCGTGGCTGCGCGCGCCGGGGACCGCGGCACGCCGATCACCGTGGTCGAGGCGGTCGACTGGGGGCAGGTCGACCGGATCCCCACGCTCGCCGAGCCCGGAACGCTTCCGCCCGGCGGCGGGGTGACCGTGCTGAATCTCATCGCCGCCCTCGCCCTCGACCAGCAGCGCCCGCCCCTCGTCTACCGGGGGCCGTACCCGTCGGAGCAGCTCTTCCTGGCGCTCCTCGAGTCCTTTCGGTACGCCACCGCCGACACCGACCCGCTGGCCGCGTTCGCCGCCGGGCAGCTCACGTGGATCCCGGCACCGCACGAGCGGGTCTTCGAGGCCGAGGGCGTGTACGTGCAGCTCCGCGGGCGCCTCGAGAAGGTCGTCTGGCGGGGCCGGACCTACCACCGCCCCGACTGGCAGGGGGTGGCCCGGCACGCCGCGCGCAGAGTGTGGGAGACGGACGACGAGGTGCGTTGCTCGGTGTGGGCGTTGGGCGGCGCGCTGGAAGATCACCTCCGGCTGACTCGGGCGGGCGAGCCGACAGCGGTCATGGAGCCCGCGCCCGTGTCGGCGACGGTGCGTCGCCTCGGCTTCGCCGTCGCCGCCGGGATCGGGGCCACCGCGGCGGCCCAGAGCGCGGCGCCCCTGGCCGCATTCATCCAGGAGCGAGCGCGCGTGATGGAGTTCGAGTGGGGACCGGTCGACGGCGACCTGGTGGAGGTGGGCACGCGCCGGGCCCGGGTGTCGACGCGGCTGCGCGAGCGCCTGGCCGCCGCCCTCGACGCCGCGGACACC
>JBOHPM010000370.1:0-3842 GCA_050731715.1 Candidatus Rokuibacteriota bacterium | reverse complement strand
TACACGCCCTCCCGGAACTCGCCGATCCGCCCGGCGTCGGAGCCGATGCTGACGATGGCGCCCGCTCGGCGGGCGATCATGCCGTCCAGCACGGCCCGGGTGCAGTTGATCATCCCCCACAGGTTGAGCTGGATCTCCCGGTCCCACTCCTCGCGGGTCTTCTCCACGAAGAGCGCGTCCCGGGTCCAGCCCACGTTGTTCACGAGCACGTGGACCGCACCGAACCGCTCCTCGGCCGCCCGCACCATCCCCTGGACCGCCGGCCAGCTGGTGACGTCGGTGGGCACCAGCAGCGCCTTGGCGCCGAGCCCCTCGGCCTCCGCGACCACCTTATTACCCTGGCCCGCATCGATCTCGGCGATCACGACGTTGGCACGCTCGCGGGCGAAGGCCAGGCTGATGGCGCGACCGATGTTGGAGCCGCCTCCGGTGACGATGACGGTCTTGCCGCCGAGGTGCAGATCCATGGCGAGTCCCTCAGGTGATGGGGTGGTGCATCCAGACGTTGGGATCTTCGTAGCGTCCTTCGTCCCGTTCGCGGTCGATCAGGACCGGCTGCAGGGCGCCGGGCACCACGTAGGGGCCGCTGTCGGGGAACGTCATCTCCGTCCACTCCTCCCACTGGGCCACGCGACCGGCGATGACGAGTGTTCGCGGCGCCACCCGCACGATCTCGGCCCCCAGTCGCCAGTGCACGCGGATCCAGGGGTCGATAGGCGCGCCGTCGACGCGGGTCCAGCGCACGTAGCGCTCCATCGGCGCCAGGGGGTAGCTGGCCTTGAGCGTGGGCCGCACGGGGGCGACGAGCGCCCCCAGCCCGTGCTGGCGCGCCGCGGCCGCCATGGCCCTGATCATCTCGCTGCTGAGCCCCTGACCGCGCTGGTCCGGGGCCACGAGGGCGGCCAGGGCGCAGAGCGCGTTGGGGCGGCGGCCGTTCGCGCGAGCAGCGTGCGCGTTCTGAAACACCGCGACCATGGAGTCGGGCAGCCCGCCCGGCGAGCCATCCCAGTCGATGGGGATCGTGTGCCCGACCGCCACGACGCGATCGGCCCCGTCGCACAGGAGGAGCTGGAAGTCGCCCAGCTCGTACAGCGAGGGCCAGTACCGCCCCAGCCCCAGCTCGTCGCGCTGCCGCAGGAAGCGCGGCCAGCCGGCGGCGGCCAGGCGCTCGAACTCGGCCTCGAGCGCGGGACGCTCGCTCAGGGTGTAGCTCTTGACCGGCATCCGTCAGGGCACGCTCTCGCGGCCCATCAGCTCGCGGGCCACGACGAGCTTCATCACCTCGGCGGTGCCGTCGCCGATCTCGAGGCCGATGACGTCGCGCAGGCGTTGCTCGAAGGGCAGCTCGTCGGTGTAGCCGTAGTGGCCGTGCAGCAGCAGGCACTGATGGATCGTGTCCACGGCCAGCCGGGGTGCCCACCACTTCACCATCGCCGACTCCTTGGTGTGGCGCTCGCCCCGATCGGCCAGCGACAGCGCCCGGTAGCAGAGCAGGCGCGCGGCCTCGATCATGGTCGCGGCCTCGGCGATGGGAAACGAGACGCCCTCGAACTGGACGATGGCGCGTCCGAAGGCTCTGCGCTCCTTGACGTACGCCATCGTCTCTTCGAGTGAAATCTGAGCTGAGCTCAGGCAAGCTAAGGCAATGAGGACCCGATTGAAGTCAAAACCACGCATCACCTGATAGAACCCGGTGCCCTCCTCCCCCAGCCGGTGGGAAACAGGCACGCGGACATGGTCGAACGACAGCACCGCGCGGCCAATCGCGCGGGCCCCGAGGTCCCGCAGCGCGCTGCGCGACACGCCTGGCTGGTCGAGCGGGACCAGGAACGCCGTGACGCCCCGGGCCTTGGCGCCCGGGTCGGTCGTCGCGAAGAGCATGATCGCGTGAGCCGCCAGCCCCAGGCTGATGCCCGACTTCTCACCGGTGATGACGTATTCGTCTCCCTCGCGCACCGCGCGGCAGGTCAGGCTGGCGGCGTCCGAGCCCGCCGAGGGCTCGGTCAGGCCGATGGCGAGGATCGACTCGCCGCGAACCATCCCCGGTAGCCAGCGCCGGCGGACCTCGTCGGTGCCGTTGCGGCCGATGATCTCTCCCCCCAGGCAGGCCAGCTGCACGCCGTAGGTGCAGCTGAAGTCGCCCCGGGCAACCTCTTCGATGGCGATCCCGGTCGTGACCAGGTCGGCCTCCTGGCCTCCGAACTCTGCCGGCACCCGGAGTCCGAAGAGACCGAGCTCGCCCATGTGCCGCCAGACCTCCCAGGGAAACTCCCCACTCTTGTCCCAGCTCTGGGACCGGGGCGCGAGCTCCTTGCGGGCAAAGGCCCGCAGCGCGCGGCTCAACTCTTCCTGTTCTGGCGTGAACGCGAAGTTCATGATGTGTGTCGCGACGTTATGGGCGGCCGGCCCGCTGGCGCCGCGCCGCCAATGATACCCTGGCCGTATGCTCGCTGCTGTCCTGCCTCTCGTGATAATTCTCGCCGCCTGCGCGGGGCCAGCCGGCGACGCCGACGGCCCGGCCCCGGTGTCGGCAGCCGACTTCACGCCGGGCCAGCTCCGCCATCCCGCCGTCGTGCTACGCATCGTCGTCGGTCCCGGCGAGTTCGGCGCGCAGGAGCGCTCGGCGCTACCCGCCTCCTACGAGGGCACGCTGCTGGAAGCCCTCGACGCCCGCGCCGTCCCCCCGCGTGACACCCAGCGGGTGAGCGAGCTCGACCGGCTGGCCGCCGCCGTGCGGGCCCGGGAGGTGGGGGCCGATCACGCGCTGCTGGTCGACGTCCGCGTGGAGAAGCTCGAGACCTACTTCTGTCGTGAGGACCGCCGCCCGTTCCGGGCGCCGGTCACGATGTGGGTGCAGACGGCTGAAGTCGTGCGGGCCAGCGATGGCGTCTCGCGCTTGACGCTCTCCGGCCCGGCCCTCACGGTGATGGATCTCGAGCCCGACTGCGAAAGCCCGCGCGAGTCCCGCCGCCGCTCGGACGGTGAGACCATGCGCGAGGGCATCAACCGGCTGCTGAAACGCCTTCTGGGGTCCTGACCGACCGGCTCCGGATCGCTCGCACCGCCCGCCCGTCGGCGTCGGTGACCTCGAACTCCTCGGCCAGCCCGGCGTCGATGAGCTGCTGCACGAGGGCCTCCCGCTCCGTTCCCACCGGCGGGAGCAGATGGGAGCGCCACCGCATGACGAAGTAGCCTCGCCCGACGTGGGGCAGCCGGGCCTCGGCCCGCTGCAGCTCGGCCAGGGCCCGATCGAGGATCGGAACGGCCGGGGGCCGCAGGGGCCGGGCCACGCTGATGCGGGCCCGCTCGGCGCGGAAGGCACCGAGGCCTTCGCTCAGGTGGATCTGGCCGAAGCAGCGCACGCGCAGATCCTTGGAAAGCTCCTCGGCCGACCAGGTGGCCACCCACACCTGCTTGCCCAGCGCGTTCGCCGCCTCCACGGCGGGCACGAAGTCGTCGTCACCCGACACCAGCACGGCGGCGTCATAGGCGCCGTTGGCCGCATAGTGGATCAGGTCGGCCACCAGGCGCGTGTCGACCCGCTTCTCCGTCGTGTACTCGTACTCCGTGCCACACGTGAAGCATCGACCGGAGCGGCGGACCCGGGGCTCGCGCTTGACGAAGTAGCCGGGGCGCAGCTCGAGGCCCTTGAGGAAGCCTTCGACGAGCGGCGGGGCGTCGGGGGACAGGCCCACGTAGTAGTAGGCGCCGCCGAAGAGGGCGGCCGACCCGCCGACGGCTTGCGTGATCCACAGGGCCAAGCGGTCGTAGTCGACCCGGAGGGATTCGTCGAAGCGGAGCAGCGAGCGGTAGAAGTTCTGGCCGTCAAAAAAAATGCAGAC
>JBOHPM010000369.1:0-3842 GCA_050731715.1 Candidatus Rokuibacteriota bacterium | reverse complement strand
CCTCCGGCCGCTGAGCGTGGCGTTAGGCTTCGCGAGCATGCCGGAGAGGTCGGGGATCCAGTTGAAGAGCGAAACGAGCGTCGGGGGGAGTGCGAGAAGCAAGATGCTACACGGCAGATTCGCAGTCCTCGCGGTTCTCGCTCTCAGCGTGCTCTTCGGCTGGCTCCCCGCCAACGCGCAACAGTCGGTGAGAGTGTATCGAATCGGTCTGCTCGACTACAGCCTCGATGCTCCTCGCCGAGACCGCTGGAACGCATTTCGCCAACAGATGCGCGAGCTCGGTTACTTGGAGGGGCAAAACGTGGGCTTTGAGCCGCGTTGGGCGCGGCGCGATGACGACCAGCTTCCCACACTTGCCGCCGACCTCGTGGGTCTCAAAGTCGACGTCATTGTCACGGGCGCGACGAATGCCACGATTGCCGCCAAGCGGGCCACGGTTCGTCGCTGCTTTAGCCAGCCTCCCGGCGGCCGCCACCGGTGAGTCGCCGGACGAGGGCCAGCACGGCCATCGCGGCCAGGCTGAGGCTGCCGACGATCAGGACCTCGAAGGGCCACAGGTTGTGCGAGGTCGGGTCACGCACGGTGTCGACGACGATCCGCAGCACGACGAATCCCATGACGGCGGCCGGCACCACCGCCGCCACCCGCCAGGCGCCGCGCCACCGCCACAGGCCCCACGCCGGCGCGGCCACGCCACCCACGAGCAGGGCGAGCACACCGAGCATGAAGCCTGCCATGAGCACGCCCTCGCCGGCCGACGGCGGCTCGCTCATGCGCTGCTCGTAGTCTCGCCGGCGCTGCTCCTCCTCCCGGGCCCGCAGCTCACCGACCCAGACAGGCGTGCTGCGGGCCGCCACCGACTGCCCGGTCCCGACCAGCCTGACCGGGTGGCTTGCCGCGTGCCATTCGCGGTACGGCGTGCCGCCGCCGAGGATGATCCGCACTTCATCCACCGCGTCGGCCTGGTCGAGCGAGAACCACCCGAGCGCCTGGCCGGTCCCGGTGTGCCGGCTCGAGGCGTTGCTCTTGGCCCGGGCCACAGGCTGCCCCTGGAAAAACGGGCGCGCCCAGACGCTGAGCGGCCAGTCGGTGGCGAACTCGATACGCAGATAGAAGGGTTCGTCGCGGCCGAGCGTCGCCTCGGCGGACGGGTCGGTCGCCACGACGCGCACGGTCGGCTCGCCGGCGGCGGGACCGGCGCCCAGGGCCAGCACGCCGGCCAGGGCCATGGCGGTGGAGACTTGGCCCACGCCCCTCAGTGCCCCGCGCCCGCCATCACCACGCCCGTGAGCCCGGCCAGGCGCTTGGCCAGCGGCGTATTGCGGCTGCGGGCCACCCGCACAACGCCGTCGATGATCACGCACGAGATGCCGGGGATGTCACCGCGGGCGATGGCGTCGAAGGCGTCGTGGGCCAGCGACCCGGCCGGAGCATCACAGATGACAAGATCGGCCGGCGCGCCGACGGCGATGGTCCCCGTGCGGGGGGCCAGGCGAAAGGCTCGCGTGTTGTTGCCGGTGGCCAGGGCGACCGCCTCCGCCGGTGGCAAGTCGCCCAGGGAGGCCAGCTCGCAGACGCTCTTGAGCACTCCCATCGGCATGACGCCGGTGCCCGTGGGCGTGTCGCTGGCCACACAGAGCCGGGGCAGGGCGCCGGCCTCCCGGCAGCGCTTCAATATGTAGAGAGCCGAGCGGAGATTGCCCGCCTGCACGATCTGCAGCGTCATGTCCGTCTCGCGGATGATCCGGTCGAGCCCCGCCTCGTCCAGCGAGGTGGTGCCGCCGTTGACGTGGCCGCACACATCCGGCCGCAGCCGGAGCAGGATGTCGTGGCTGATGGGGCTGGAGCCGGGAATCGAGGTGCCCCCGCTGTGGGACATCACGCAGAGCCCGTGCTTCTGGGCGCCCCGCACCTCGGGCTCGCCGTCCTCGGGGCGGGCGTAGCCGCCGAAGCCGTACTTCGCGTGGCGCACGCCGTGCCTGGCCATCTCGGCGAAGTCCTCGTCCGTCAACCCCGGCTCGAGGACCACCGAGCCGGCGTTCACCTTCATGCCGTTGGGGTGGAAGTGCTGGAAGCACTTGGCCGCGGCGATGGCCAGGGCCTTGGCGGCGGCGGGATCGTGGGGTCGCCCCGGCGCGTGCACCCCCTCGCCGGCGGAGACGACCGAGGTGATGCCGCCGTGGACGTAGGAATCGAGAAAATCCACCGTCTTCTGGCGGGGTGTGTAGTCGCCCAGCACCACGTGGCAGTGGGAGTCGATGAGGCCGGGGATGACGGTGGTGCCCCGGCAATCCACGACGACGTCGGCGCCGGCAGCTGACGTGCGCGCGCCGGCGCCGATGGCCGTGATGCGACCGTCCTCGACCAGGATCGCCTCGGCCTCGAGCCGGGGCGAATCCAGGACGCCAGTGGCCAGGGCGCCCACGTTGACCAGGCCCAGCGTGGCCATCAGGGCTCGGCCAGGCAGCGGTCCACCATGGCCTTCGCCGCCGCCCAGTCGTACGACTTGAACATACGCCGGTTCACCACGGGCTGGGACGCCGAGTAGAACATCTCGTACTGGAGCTGGCGTCCGGCGAACTCGGTGCCGACGAAGTCCCAGACGAGCTTCAGCAGCTTGACGCGCTCGCGGGCCCCAGCCGCCGCCGACTGGTAGTAGCGCTCGGTGTCGGCGCGGGTCTCGGCGCTGAGGAAGGCCGCCTCCGAGGAGGGCAGGGCCTGGAAGGCGCCGCCGGCCAGCTCGCGCAGCGTGCGCATCATGTCGACGATGAGCCGGCGCTGCAGCCCCATGCCGGCGTAGATGTACTGGGGGTGGGGCCGGGCCACGCCGCCGGTGACGAGCGGGAAGCGTTCGGCCGCCGCCACCAGCGCGTCGAAGGCCGCGGCCAGCGCCGCGATGTCGCCCCCCAGCGCGGCCTGCACGGCGGGATCCCCCTCTGCGCGCTGCACCTCGGCCAGCCGGAGCGCCAGGCCGGCCATGAACTCGAGCTTGACCCCGAAGCGGACGAGGGACTGGAAGTTGGCCGTGGTGTGCGAGGGGGTCTCGTGGAACTGCGCGTTCACGAGCTCCACGCTCCGGTGGATGAAGACCTGCTCCCAGGGCACGAGCACGTCGTCGAAGACCACCGTGGTGTCGATCTCGTCGAAGCGCGTCGAGAGCGGGTAGTCGAAGGCGCTGGTGGCGGCGGTGGCGTAGGGACGGCGCGGGTACAGGCGCAGGCCCGGGGCATTCATCGGCGCGACGAAGGAGATCGCGTAGTCCTCGTCGCCGGGGACGAGGGGCGTGATGTAGGACAGGAAGAGCCAGTCGGCCATGGTGGCCGAGGTGGCGATGGCCTGCGCCCCCCGCACGACGATCCCGGCGTCGGTCTCCCGCACGATGCCCGGATGCAGGAAGGGCTCGGGATGGCGATGGGCGGGCTGCGAGCGGTCCACCTGGGGCGGGACGATGGCGTAGGCCAGGTAGAGATCCTCGTCCCGGGCGCGCTCGTAGAAGCGCATCACGTTATCGCCGAAGCGGGTGCCGCCCCGGTCGAAGAGCTGTCGCCAGGCGGCGAACGCCGTGAGGACGCAGGCGACGTGGTCGGGGGTGCGGCCCATCAGGCCATAGGATGGCTCCGCCCAGAATCGGTGCACGCGGCGCCGGGCCGCCAGGTCCTGGGCCGAGCGCGGGACGAGCCACATCGCGCTGTGGCGCGTCCCCGTGGCGGGATCAGCGAAGGTCAGCGCGGGATCGGCGCTGGCCGTCTGGGCCCGGTCGTACGTCTCGGCGATGCGCCGGATCGGCTCGGCGAAGGCCGGGTGGACAGCGACATCTTTCACCCGCTCGCCGTCGAGGAGCA
>JBOHPM010000368.1:0-3853 GCA_050731715.1 Candidatus Rokuibacteriota bacterium | reverse complement strand
GTCGTAGACGACCTCCTCGAGCAGCGCCTGGGCGATTCCCTGGGCCAGCCCGCCGTGCACCTGGCCGCGCACGAGCAGCGGGCTGATGCGGACGCCGCAGTCGTCGACCGCGACGAAATCCCGCACTCGCACCACGCCCGTGTCGCGATCCACCTCCACTACCGCCACGTGCGCGCCGAAGGGATAGACGAGCTGGGGCGGTCGGAAGAAGTCGGTGGCCTCCAGGCCCGACGGGACGTCGGGCGGCAGGTCGCCGCCGTAGGCCTTGGCGGCGATCGCGGCCAGGGTGAAGGCCTTGGCCGGCGCTCCGCGCACCTGGTACCGCCCGCCCTCCACGACCACGTCCTCGGGAGCGGCCTCCAGCATGAGGGCCGCGATGCGGCGCGCCTTGTCCTGCACGGCGTCGGCCGCTCGCAGAATGGCCGAGCCGCCCACCGCCAGGCTCCGGCTGCCCCCGGTGCCGTTGCCCATGGGCGTGTTCAGCGTGTCCCCGTGGCGCACCACGATCTGGTCGAAGTCCACGCCGAGGTGATCGGCGATGAGCTGGGCGAACGTGGTCTCGTGCCCCTGCCCGTGGGCCGAGGTGCCGGTGTAGGCGGTGACAGCGCCGCCCGGCTCCACCCGCACCACCGCGCTCTCGAACGGCCCGAAGCCGCACATCTCCACGTAACAGGCCATGCCCACGCCGAGGAGCGTGCGGTCGCCCCGCTCCTGGCGCTGCTTCTGCTCGTCACGCAGGACTTTGACCCGCGCCAGCTCCAGGGCCCGGGTCAGCGCGCGGTCGTACTCGCCGCTGTCGTAGTTCTGGCCGGTCGGCGCGGCGTAGGGAAAGGCCGAGGGCGGGATGAAGTTCTTTCGGCGCACCGCCTCCGGGGCCAGGCCGAGCTCGGCGGCGATGATGTCCACGAAGCGCTCCAGGTAATATGCGGCTTCGGGCCGGCCGGCCCCGCGGTAGGCGGCCACCGAGGTGCTGTTGGTGAAGATGCAGGTCGCTTTGAGGTCAATGTTCTTGATGTGGTAGACGCCGATGCCCATGAAGAGGGTCAGCTCGGGAATGAAGGTGAAGATGGGGTAGGCGCCCACGTCGGCCGTCACCCGCATGCGCAGGGCGGTGATGGTGCCGTCCCGCTCCACGGCCGCCTCGAGGTCCGTCACCTGGGCGCGGCCGTGGGTGGTGGAGGTCATGTGCTCGTGGCGCGTCTCCGTCCACCGCACGGGAATCCGGTAGCGGTGGGCGATGACGGCCAGGGTGGCGTCCTCCGGATAGAGGCCGAACTTCACGCCGAAGCCGCCCCCGACCTCGGGCGCGATCACCCGGACCATGTTCTGGGGCAACCCCAGCGCCCCCGCGATGTCGTTGCGCAGGCTGTGCGGGGCCTGGTTCGTGTCCCACACCACGATGCCGCCGCTCAGCGGATCGGGCGCGGCCAGAGCGGCCCGAGGCTCCAGCGTGATTCCGGCCAGCCGCTGGCTTACCATGCGCTGCTTGATCACCCGGGAGGCGCGCGCGAAGGCGCCGTCGGGATCACCGGCCTTGACCTCCTTGACATGCTCGACGTTGCCGGGCGCATCGTCGAAGAGCTGCGGCGCCCCCGGCGCCATCGCCGTGAAGGGATCGGCGACGGCCGGGAGCGGCTCCCACTCGACCACCACCGCCGCCGCTCCGTCCACGGCCGCCTCCTCGGCGACCGCGACGACCGCGGCCACCGCCTCTCCCACATGGCGAACCCGATCAGTGGATAGCGGGTAGTGCCCCCGCCCCACGTTGTCCGGGTTGGCGCTGCCCCCGCCCTCGCTGCTGGAGCCGCCGACCGGCAAGGGGGCGCAGTGACCGCGGAGGTCCCGGCCGGTGAGGACCAGCCGCACCCCCGGCAGGCCGGCGGCCGCCGCCGTGTCGATCCTCCGGATGCGGGCGTGGGCGTGCGGGCTGCGCACGAACGCCACGTAGTGCAGCCCGGGCATCCCGATGTCGGCAACGTATGCCGACCTGCCGGTGATGAGCCGGGGATCTTCCTTGCGCTTGACCTCGGCACCGACCAGGGCCATGGGGACCTTCCTTTCGCCATGCGACGTCGCGGGTGGGGTGATGGTACATTCCTCGCACGTGAGTTTCGATCTCCTCGTCGGGGCCCCCCACACCAAGCCCCTGCCGGGAGCCGCGGGCGACTCGGCGCCGCGTTCCGCCCTGCAGTTCGGGGCCGACACGTTCGCCTTCCCGAACGAGCTCCGGGCCCTGCACCCCGAGAAACCCGACCTCTACGCGAACTGGTGCTTCATCCTCGCCCGGACCGTCACCCAGTTCCTGAAGTTCGCCCGCTTCGAGGCCGAGGCCCCGCGCCTCGACCCCGACGCGTACACCGCGCTGGTGCGGCGGGTCGTCCGCCACCGGCCCTGGTGGGACGCGTTGCCCCCCGCGGCCCGCGTGGCCATTCCCGGTTTCGCCTCGCTCTACGCGCTGTCGCGCGACGAGGAGCGCGCGGTCAAGGCCGGGCTGGGACGCCGGTTCTGGACGCTCGTGCATCCGACCACCTGGCGCATCGTCTACCCGGCGCGCCGATCGGCCCAGTTCCGCCTGGTGGTCAACACCGTGAGGGATCTGCGCGCCGGCCGGCCCGTCCAGCTCCTCCTCTCGGATTTCCCCGGGCTGCGCCTGAACCACTCGGTGCTGGCCTACGACTATCGGATCCCCAGCGGGGACGTCGTCGAGCTGCTCGTCTACGACCCCAACGACCCGACGGCGCCCGGCGTCGTGGCCTTCGACCGTCGGACGGCGCGCTTTCACGGGGCGCCCTTGACGGGCGTGGACGTCCCCTCGTTTCGCGTCTTCCGGATGTACCGCTCGCTGCTATTCTAGCAGCCGCTGACGTGTACCTCGATCGCACGCTCCTCGGCTTCACGTCCGGCCTGCGCTCCCGCGTGGTCGCCTCCGCCGCGCTCGGGCTGGTGGGCGTTGCGCTCGGCATCGCCCGGCTGGCCCTGCTCGGCTGGCTCCTGGCCCGCGTGCTCGCCGGCGCCGGGCTGTCGGCGCTGGCCCTGCCGATCGCCGCCGTCGCCGCCGTCATCGCCGCGCGCGCCCTCGTCGAGCACGCGCGCACGATGATCGCCCATCACACCGCCTTCCGCGTGCAGGCCCGGCTCCGCCAGCGGCTCTACGACCACCTGATGCGCCTGGGGCCGGCCTACCTCACCCACGAGCGCACCGGGCCGGTGGCGACGTCCCTGGTGGAAGGCGTCCAGCAGCTCGAGGTCTACTTCGGCCAGTTCCTGCCCCAGGTCGTCGTCGCGGTGGCCACGCCGATCCTGATCTTCGCGTTCGTGGCCTTCATCGACCTGCCGGTGGCCGCCGTCCTGGTGGGCGCGGCGCTCGTCACGCTCATCGCCCCTGCCCTCTGGCACCGCCGGGACCGCGCCGCCAGCTACGCGCGCAACCGCGCCTACGCCGCGTTCGGCGCCGAGCTGCTGGACGCGCTCCAGGGCCTGGCGACGCTCAAGGCCTTCGGCCAGAGCGGCGAGCGGGCGCGGCTGCTGGAGGGCAAGAGCCACGATCTCTTCCGGAGCACCATGTGGCTCCTCGGCGCCAACACCATGGGCCGCGGGATCACCGACGCCGGCATGGCCATCGGCGCGGCGGCTGCCCTCACCCTGGGGGCCTGGCGGGTGAGCACGGGGGCCATGGACCTGGCCGCCCTCCTCGTCGTCCTCATGCTGGGCGTCGAGGTGTTCCGGCCCCTGCGCGAGCTGCGCATGCTGCTGCACGCGGGGATGCTGGGGACGGCCGCGGCGCGCGGGATCCTCGACATCCTCGGGGCGCGGCCAGCCGTCGCCGACCGCGCCCCCGCCACCGACCAGGGAG
>JBOHPM010000367.1:0-3873 GCA_050731715.1 Candidatus Rokuibacteriota bacterium | reverse complement strand
GCGCACCTTCTTCAATCCGCCCCAGATCGTCATGGGAGCCCTGCTGCTGGGGCTCCTGGGATCGCTGATCAACGCCCTGTTGCTCGCGGCCGAGCGGAGGCTGCTCCGCTGGCGGTCCGCGGCCTGAAAGGAGCCACCCGATGCGAACGCTGATCGCTGTTTTGGCCCTGCTGCTCCTGCTGCCCGGCGGCTCGGCCCTCGCCCAGGGCAAGCCCGAAGTGACCGAGATCGACGCCTGGCTCGTGCGCGACGCCCAGATGTCGTCGCAGTTCGCCGTCGCCGACCAGCTCGGCTACTTCAAGGCCGAGGGGATCAAGGTCAACCCGCGCTGGTACATCGCCGGGACCGACCTGCCCTCCATGTGGGGCGCCGGAAACATCCACCTCGGCACCGCCACCGCCACCATGGTCGTGCCGATCGCCGCCTCGGGCCAGATCATCTACAACATCGCGCCCCAGAGCGACATCGCGGGCACCCAGCAGATCGTGCTCGGCAAGAAGGGGCAGGAGATCGTCCGCTCGCCCAAGGACTTCGAGAAGGTGAAGATCGGCATGCCCAAGGGCGCCTCGGTCACCATGGCCATCCAGGCCATGGCCCGTGACCACGGGATCGACTTCACCAAGCTCCAGTTCGTGAACCTCTCGCCGCCCGACGCCGTCACCGCGCTGGCCAAGGGGGACATCGACGCCATGGCCGCCTGGGCGCCCTGGGTCTTCAACGCTGTCAAGCAGGCAGGCGGCAAGGTCTACTTCACGGGCAACCGCAGCTACATTCCCGGCAAGGAAGGCCAGGTGGACTGGCTACACGTCCACGCCGGCGTGGTGGCCAGCGGCAAGATGCTCAAGGACAACCCCAACACCCTGAAGGCGGTTCTGCGGGCGCTGCGCAAGGCGACCGACTCCATCAACAAGGACCGCGAAGCCGCCGTGAAAATCGTGGCCCGCGAGATGAAGACGGACGAGGCGCTGACCCGCGACATCATGGCCCTGAACATCTACTCGATGGAGATGAACGAGAAGATCCATCGCGGCATGACCGAGTTCGTGGACTTCCTGCACGCGCTGGACCGCATCAAGCAGAAGTTCCCGGCCGAGACGGTGTTCTACACCCGGCTGCTCGAGGAGGTCGATCCCACGCTGGTGAAGTGGAAGGCCAAGACCGAGGTCCGCTGATGGCGCCCCCCCGCGTCGACACCATCGTGCACGGTGGCCAGGTCGTCACGGCCACCGACGTCCTGGACGCCGCGGTCGCCATCCGGGGCGAGACGATCGCCGCCATCGGGCCGCCGGACCTGCTGCCGGACGCCGACCGCTACGTCGACGCGCGGGGCAAGTACGTGCTGCCGGGGGCGATCGACTGCCACATCCACCTGGGACCGGAGTACGACGACTGGAAGGGCGGCCCCCGCGCGGCCGCCCACGCCGGCCTCACCACCCTGCTCGGGTTCGCGGTCTACAACGACCAGGCCGGCGAGACCCTGCCCGGCGCGATCACACGGCTCCGGCAGGAGACCGAGCAGCAGTCCGTCCTCGACTTCGGCTTCCACTACATCCTGTTCAACCAGCCTCCGATTCTGGAAGGCCTGCCCGAGGCCGTCCGGCTCGGCGTGAGCTCGTTCAAGATGTTCATGACCTACAAGAAGCGTCCGCCCCGGATGTGCTCCGACGACTTCATCTGCAAGGCCATGGAGGTGATCGCCGCCCACGGCGGCCTGGCCCAGCTGCACTGCGAGAACGGCGACGTGATCGATCACCTCGAGAACCGGGCCCTGGCCGAGGGGCGGGTCGAGCCCCGCCACTTTCCCGCCACCTGCCCGGACTGGACGGAGGAAGAGGCGATCAACCGGGCGATCGCCATGGGCGCGATGACCGGCGCGCCCGTCTACGTCGTCCACCTCTCCACCGCGCTCGGCCTCGAGCGGATCAAGCAGGCCCAGGCCGGCGGCCAGCGCGTGTGGACCGAGACCTGCCCCCAGTATCTGCTGCTCAGCGAGGACGAGATGGAGCGGTGGGGACCGCTGGCCAAGATGGGGCCGCCGCTCCGCCGGGCCGACGGCCCCGACCGGGAGGCGCTGTGGACGGGGCTCGCGGCCGGCCATATCTCGAGCGTCGGTAGCGATCACGCTCCCCGCGCCAAAGCCGCCAAGGAGGCGGGCTGGAAGAACATCTTCGTCGATCCCGCCGGGCGCTCCATCCCCTTCGGGGCGCCATCGGTGGAAACGATGGTGCCCCTCATGTTCAGCGAAGGCGTGGTCAAGCGCGGGCTGCCGATCACCTGGATGGCGCGCGTGCTGTCCGAGAATCCGGCGCGGATCTTCGGGCTCTATCCGCGCAAGGGAGCGATCCGGCCGGGCGCCGACGCCGACTTGTTGATCATCGATCCCGAGCCCGAGGGCACCATCAGGGTCGCCGACCACCACGGCATGGCGGGCTGGACGCTCTACGAGGGCTGGAAGGTCCGGGGGCGGCCGTGGATGACGTTCCTCCGCGGTCGCGTCCTCCTGAACGACGGCCGGCTGGAGCAGGAGCCGGGCTATGGTCGATACCTGGTCCGAGGTCGGCCGCAGCCGCCCCTCGGGGGCGCGGTGCGATAGTGCGCGCTCCCGACTATCTGGATCGCCTCGCGCGCCTGGCCGGGCAGGCGCGCTTCGCCACGCTCGGCGGCGCAACCCTGGCGGCGGCCAAGGGGGTGGTGCTCGACACCCTCGGCGCGATGCTGGCCGGCTGCCGGCTGCCGGAGAACGCCCGACTGGCCAGCCTGGCCGCCGCGCGATCGGGACCGCGCACCGCGACCCTGATCGGCCACGCCGAGCGGGCCGAGCCCATGCTGGCCGCGCTCGTCAACGCCACGGCGGGCGTGGCCTTCGAGGTGGACGAGGGCAATCGCTGGGGCGGCGGTCACCCGGCGATTCACGTGCTGCCGGCGGCCCTCGCCGTCGGTGAAGAGGAGCGGGCCGACGGCCGGCGGCTGATCGAGAGTCTGGTGGCCGGCTACGAGGTCACCTCCCGTCTGGGCGCCGCCACCACGGTGCGGCCCAACGTCCATTCGCACGGGACGTGGGGAACCGTGGGAGCGGCCGTCGCGGTGGCCCGGCTCCGCGGGCGCGACGAGCCGGCCATCCGGCAGGCCATCAACCTCGCCGCCTCGATGAGCCCCGCCAACTCGTGGACGCCCTGCTTCGAAGGCGCCACGATCCGCAACCTCTATCCCGGGCGAGCGGCGCTCCAGGGCATCCTGGCCGTCCACCTGCTCGACTGTGGATATGGCGCACCCCACGATGCCCCATCCGACGTCTTTGGGACGATCCTCGGCGAGCGCTTCGAGCCCGAGCGAGCGCTGGACGATCTGGCTGACGGTGAGGACGGGCCCCGCGTCTACCGGATCCAGCGCAACTACGTGAAGCTCCATGCCTGCTGTCTCTACAACCATCCGGCCCTCGACGCGATCCAGACGCTGCTCAACCGTGAGCGGTGCGCGCCCGAAGCGATCGCCAGGATCACCGTCACGTCGGTGCCGTTCGTGACGCGCATGAGCGCGCCCGATCCGCCCAACATGCTGGCCGCCAAGTTCTCGGTGCCCTACGCGGTGGCCGCCGCGGTGGTCACGGGCGGCAGCGGCGTCTCGGCCTTCCTGGACCCCGCCCGCGAGGACCCGCGAGTCAGAGAGCTGGCCCGCCGGGTCGAGGTACACGGCGATCCCGTCATGGCCATGCGCGACACGGCCGGGCCGACGGCGCGGGTGGAGGTCGCGCTGCGCGATGGGCGCGTGCTCACCCAGACGACGACGACTGTCCGCGGGGACGCCGAGAATCCGGTGGACCGTGAGGTCCTGGTGGAGAAGTTCCTCGCGCTGGCGAGCCCGAGCCTACCCGCC
>JBOHPM010000366.1:0-3892 GCA_050731715.1 Candidatus Rokuibacteriota bacterium | reverse complement strand
GAGCGGCGGGGGATCGTCCACGTGGTCGGTCCGGAGCAGGGCTGGACGCTGCCGGGGGTCACGCTCGTGTGCGGCGATTCGCATACCTCCACGCACGGTGCCTTCGGGGCGCTGGCCTTCGGCATCGGCTCGACCGAGGTCACGCACGTGATGGCGACGCAGACCGTGTGGCAGGCCAAACCCCGGGCCATGCGGGTCGCCGTCGAGGGGCAGCTGGCCTTCGGGGTGACGGCCAAAGACGTCATCCTGGCCCTCATCGCCCAGATCGGCGCCGGCGGGGCGACCGGGCACCTCATCGAGTACGCGGGCCGCGTCATCCGGGCGATGACGATGGCCGAGCGTATGACGGTGTGCAACATGTCGATCGAGGCGGGGGCGCGGGCCGGGATGGTGGCGCCGGATGAGACCACGTTCGCCTACCTCCAGGGTCGCCCCTTCGCCCCGTCGGGGGCGTACTGGCTGCGCGCGCTGGAGGACTGGCGCGGCCTGCCGACGGATCCCGGCGCCACCTTCGACCGCGAGGTGGCGCTGGACGGAGGGGAGCTCGCGCCGACCGTGAGCTGGGGCACGAGCCCGCAGGACGCGCTGCCCATCACCGCGCACGTGCCGGACCCCGGCGACTTCGGCGACCCCGTTCGCCGCCAGGGTGTGACCCGGGCCCTGGCCTACATGGGGCTCCGGCCCGGGCTGGCCCTCGACGGGATCCCCGTCGATCGGGTGTTCATCGGCTCCTGTACCAACAGCCGCTTGGAAGATCTGCGGATCGCTGCCCGCGTGGTGCGGGGCCGGCGCGCCGTGGTGCCGGCGTGGGTGGTGCCGGGCTCAGGGCTGGTCAAGCGTCAGGCCGAGGCCGAGGGGCTCGATCGGATCTTCCGGGATGCCGGTCTCGAGTGGCGGGAGCCCGGGTGCTCGATGTGCGTGGGGATGAACGGCGAGGTGGCGCGTGAGGGAGAGCGCGTGGCGTCGACCTCCAACCGGAACTTCGAAGGCCGCCAGGGCCAGGGCGCGCGCACGCACTTGATGTCGCCGGCCATGGCCGCCGCGGCCGCGGTGACCGGGCGCCTGACCGACGTGCGGGCCTGGGGAGGGTAGAGGGAGCGTGGAGGCGTTCACCCGGCTGACGGCCGTCGCCGTGCCGCTCGATCTGCCGAACGTCGATACCGATCGGATCGTGCCCGCCCGCTTCCTGAGAAAGCCCCGGGGGCCGGAGTACGCGCGGTTCCTCTTTCACGATCTGCGCTTCGGGCCCGACGGCTCGGAGCGCGCCGAATTCGTTCTCAACCAGCCCGCCTACCGGTCCGCCGGGATCCTGGTCGCGGCCACGAACTTCGGGTGTGGCTCCTCGCGGGAGATGGCGGTGTGGGTGCTGCACGCCTATGGCATCCGCGCCGTCATCGCGCCGAGCCTGGGGGACATCTTCCACCAGAACTGCTTCAAGAATGGCGTGCTCCCGGTGCTCCTGCCCGAGGGCGCCGTGGCCGAGCTGCGGCGCCAGCTCCACGAGCGGCCGGGCGCGAGCCTCACCGTGGATCTACCCGAGCAGACCGTGACTACGGCGATGGGCCTCGCGACCAGGTTCGAGATCGATGGGTTCCGCAAGCAGCTCCTGCTGCTCGGCCGGGACGAGATCGACCTCACGCTCGGCTACGAGGCCCGGATCGGCGAGTTCGAGGAGCGTCAGCGGTCCTCGATGCCGTGGCTGTCGGAGCGCTACCGGGTCTGAGGGCCGGCCCCGCGCCGCCGGGCTCCTGCGCCCAAGGCTTGCGCGGGCCGGGCCCGGACGGCTAGCCTTGTCGGGGCTGCCCGCCGCGCCGGGGCAGGAGGATCGACATGAGGAGCCTCTACGCTGAGGTGTACGCGCGCTCGATGCGCGATCCGGTCGCGTTCTGGGCGGCGGCCGCCGAGGACATCTACTGGGAGCGGCGCTGGGACCGGGTCTTCGACGACTCGCGCCAGCCCTTCTGCCGCTGGTTCGTGGGCGGAACGCTCAACACCTGCTACAACGCCCTCGACCTGCACATCGACCGGGGGCGCGGCAAGCAGCGGGCGCTGATCTACGACAGCCCGGTGACGAGCACGGTCACCGAGCTCACCTACCAGGAGCTGCGCGACCGGGTCGCCGTGCTGGCCGGTGCCCTGCGGCGGCAGGGGATCGTCAAGGGCGACCGGGTGATCATCTACATGCCGATGGTGCCCGAGGCGGTCATGGCCATGCTGGCCTGCGCTCGCATCGGAGCCGTCCACTCCGTGGTCTTCGGCGGCTTTGCCGCTCACGAGCTGGCCAAGCGCATCGACGACGCCAGGCCCCGGCTGGTGCTGTCGGCATCGTGCGGTATCGAGGTGAACCGCGTCGTCCCCTACAAGCCGCTGCTGGAGGGCGCCATCGAGGTGGCCCGCCACAAGCCCGAGCGCTGCGTGATCCTCCAGCGACCCCAGGAGCGGGCCTCGCTCGTCCCGGGCCGGGACGTCACGTGGGACGACTTCGTCGCCGGAGCCTCCGCCGCGGAGTGCCTTCCCGTTGCCGCGACCGACCCGCTCTACATCCTCTACACCTCCGGAACTACGGGACAGCCCAAAGGGGTGGTCCGGGACAACGGTGGGCACGCGGTGGCGCTGAAGTGGTCGATGGCGAACATCTACGGGGTGGGCGCGGGCGAGGTGTTCTGGGCGGCCTCGGACATCGGCTGGGTCGTCGGCCACTCCTACATCGTCTACGCTCCCCTCCTCGAGGGCTGCACCAGCATCCTCTACGAGGGCAAGCCGGTGGGCACCCCCGATCCCGGGGCCTTCTGGCGGCTCAGCGCCCAGCACGGCGTCAACGCGCTGTTCACCGCGCCCACCGCGTTCCGGGCCATCAAGAAGGAGGATCCCCAGGGCGCCCACATGGCCAAGCACGACCTCTCCCGGTTCCGCACGCTGTTCCTGGCCGGCGAGCGGTGTGATCCCGACACGCTGCTCTGGGCCCGGGAGCGGCTGGGCGTGCCGGTGGTCGACCACTGGTGGCAGACGGAGACGGGCTGGCCCATCGCGGCCAACTGCGTGGGGCTCGGGATGCTGGCGGTGAAACCGGGCTCGCCGACCAAGGCCGTGCCCGGCTACGACGTGCGGGTGCTGGATGAGGACAACCGGGAGCTGCCGGCCGGGCAGGTGGGCTCCATCGCCATTCGGCTGCCGTTGCCCCCGGGCTGCCTGCCGACCTTGTGGAACAACGACGCCGGATACCAGGCGGCCTATCTCACCAAGCATCCCGGCTACTACCTGACGGGCGACGCCGGTTACGCGGACGCTGACGGGTACCTCTACATCATGAGCCGCGTGGACGACATCATCAACGTGGCCGGGCACCGGCTGTCCACGGGCGGCATGGAGGAGGTGCTGGCCTCCCACCCCGACGTGGCGGAGTGCGCGGTGATCGGGGTCGCCGACGAGATCAAGGGCGAGGTCCCGGTCGGCTTCGTGGTGACGAAGGCCGGCGTGGAGCGCGCCGATGGCGAGGTGATCAGAGAGCTGGTCGAGCGCGTGCGCGAGCGCATCGGGCCGGTGGCGGCGTTCAAGACGAGCGTCGTGGTCAAGCGCCTGCCCAAGACACGCTCGGGCAAGATCCTGCGCGGCACCATGAAGCGGATCGCCGAGGGCGCGGAGTACACGGTGCCGGCGACGATCGACGACCCGGCGGTCCTCGAAGAGATCGCCGAGGCCCTCAAGCACGTGGGCTATCCCAAGGAGAGCCGAGCATGAGATGGCTGGCCGCGACCTGCGCGTTGGTGCTGTTCGCCGGCTGCACGGCGGCATTCGATGTGACCGGCCGGGAGTGGATTCGGGACAGCACCTCCCATCCCCAGATCACGCTCGACCAGACCGAGTGCGCGCGCACCGCCTACGAAGCGGGTGA
>JBOHPM010000365.1:0-3897 GCA_050731715.1 Candidatus Rokuibacteriota bacterium | reverse complement strand
CGCCCCCGTACTGGGCGAGGGGGCCCACCGAGAGGCGCGGCATCACGAAATACTCGGCGTGGCCTTTGAGCGCGAACTCGACGTCGCCATCCGGAGTGTTGGCCAGAAAGCCCACGCCAGCGCCGCCTGTCCATCGCCCCGGCTTCAGGTCGGTCACGTCCGCGTGGGCGACGCCGGCCACGACGAGGCCCACGAGCCAGGCCACCGCGAGTCTCCGGACACCAGGGACCAGCACCGATCGGCGCGGCATAGGGCTCCCTATGCGCGCTCGTAGCTCAGGCGCTTGACCGTGTCCATGTTGGTACCCTCGACGCGGATCAGCCAGGTCGGTCCGTCGCGACGCGGGGAATGCAGGTCGCCCTCGTTGTACACGTGAGCCATGCCCGGCGTCAGGGGATAGCTCCGCACGTGCCGGACCTTGCCGGGGCGGCCCTCGGCGGCGGGCTCGACGAGCGCCCAGTCGTTCATCACGGTGGTGCCCCGGGCCTGGCCGTAGATCGCCCAGGACGGACCGTGGTCGTGCGGAGGGCTTTCCTTGGCGCCCTTGTAGACGTGGGCCAGGATGCAGAAGCCCAGCGCCGGGTCCTCGAAGATGATCTTGCGCTCCGGTCCGTCGTCGGAGAGGTGCGTGGCGATGAACGCCTGATCCTTGAGGACGTCCTGCAGGAGCGTGCACACCTGGCGCCGGCCCTCGGGACCGGGCGTCGCGGCGAGCAGCCGGTGAAACGCCGTGGCAACCTGCTCGAGCGTGTAACCCATTGAGCGACCCCCTCGTCCTGACGCGTGGATCAGTGAGCTCCCCAGCGGACTCGATGATACAGGCGGCGCTGCTCCTCGGTCAGCAGCTCCCGCGTGCGCAGATGGGCCAGCAGGTGGACCAGCCGCACGTCCGTGCGCGCCCGCTCGACCTCCAGCACGGCGGCGCGGATCCGCTCCTCGGTGGCCGCGCGGTCGGCGAAGAGCCGTTCGAGCCGCTGCTCGGCGTCCAGCAGGCGCTGGCTCTTGGGGAGCTGGGCCCGCACGGCGGCATGGAGCTCGCGGGTCCGAGCCTCCTGCTCGGGCGTGAGCGTGAGGACCTCCTTGAGCTCCAGCACGTGCATGGGTCCCGGGTAACCGTTCTGATCGGCCGCGAAGGCCATCCCGAAGCCGCGGCCGTCGGCTACGACCGTCTTGAACTCCTCGAGGCAGCGCTGAGCAACGAGATGATGCGCCTGGCCGCTGCCGTGCTGGCCGTGCCCGCCGTGTTGGGCGGCGGCCGTCCCTCGGGCCGCCACGGCAGCCACGAGGGCCAGCGCCAAGGTGAATCCGGTTGCCCGCCGGCGCCGCAGCATCATCCGCCCGCGAAGCCTTGCCCCTGCCCGGCGAGGCGGCCGAGCAGCGGGGCCGGCCGGAAGCGCTCGTCGCCGGAGCGGCGCTCGAGCTCGAGCAGCCGGTCGCGGATGACCTTGAGCCCCTTCTGATCCGCCCAGTGCATGGGGCCGCCGCGGTAGACGGGCCAGCCGTAGCCGTAGATCCAGATCACGTCGATGTCGCTGGCCCGGATGGCGATGCCCTCCTCGAGGATCTTCGCCCCCTCGTTGATCATGGGATACAGCAGCCGCTCGAGAATCTCCGGGTCTGGGATCTGGCGCTGGGCCACGCCCTCCTGCTTCGCCACCTCGGCGATGAGGCGCTCGACCTCGGGGTCGGGCCGCGGGGTGCGATCGCTGCCCTCGTAGCGGTAGAAGCCCGAGCCAGTCTTCTGGCCGAAGCGCCCCATCTCGCAGAGCCGGTCGGCCACGGGCGCGCGCGTGCCCCGGGCCTTGCGTCCGCGCCAGCCCACGTCCAGGCCGGCCAGGTCGCCCATGGCAAAGGGGCCCATGGGGAAGCCGAAGTCGAAGAGCACCTGGTCGACTTGCTGGGGCAATGCACCTTCCAGGAGCAGGCGCTCGGCCTCGCGCCCGCGCTGGTGGAGCATCCGGTTGCCCACGAAGGCGTGGCAGACGCCGACCAGCACCGGCACCTTGCCGATGCGTCGGCCCACGGCCATCGCGGTGGCGATCGTGGTCTTCGACGTCTTGGCCCCCCGCACGACCTCCAGCAGGCGCATGACGTTGGCCGGGCTGAAGAAGTGCGTGCCGATCACGCTCTCCGGTCGCCGGGTGACCGAGCCGATCTCGTTGACGTCGAGCGTGGAGGTGTTGGTGGCTAGCACGGCCTCGGGCTTGGCCACCTTGTCCAGGCGCGCGAAGACCTCTTTCTTGAGCGGCATCTCCTCGAAGACCGCCTCGATCACCATGTCGGCATCGGCCACCTCGGCGAAGTCGACGCCGCCCCGGATCAGGCCCATGCGGCGCTCGACGTCGGCGGCGGTGAGCCGGCCCCGGGCCGCGGTCGCCTCGTAATTCTTACGGACGATGCCGAGGCCGCGGTCCAGGACGTCCTTGGCGACCTCCACCACGGTCACCGGGATCCCGACGTTGGCGAAGTTCATGGCGATGCCGCCGCCCATCGTGCCGGCGCCGATCACCGCGACCCGGCGAATCTCTCGGGTCGGCGTGTCGGGGGGGACGTCGGGGATCTTGGCCGACTCGCGCTCGGCGAAGAAGAAATAGCGCTGGGCCCGGGACTCCGACGAGTCGAGGAGCTCCACGAACAGCTCGCGCTCCCGGGCCAGGCCCTGGGCGATCGGCAGGCTGACCGCGGCCTCCACGGCCTTGATGCACGCCTCGGGCGCCCGGAAGCCCCGCGTCTGCCGGGCCACGGACTTTCGGAACTCGGAGAAGATCTCCGGCTTTCCCCGCGCCGGCGCGATCTTGTCGTCGAGGTCGCGGACCCGACGCAGCGGCCGTCCCTCGGCCACCACGCGCTCGGCGACCGCGACGGCGCCCGCGGTGAGGTCGCCCTCGACGAGCTCGTCGAGGAGCCCCAGGCGGTGCGCCTCCTCACCGCCGATGGGGTCGCCGTTCACGATCATGGCGAGCGCCTTCTCGACGCCGACCAGCCGGGGCAGGCGCTGGGTCCCGCCCGCTCCCGGGATCAGGCCGAGCTTCACCTCAGGCTGGCCCAGCCGCGCCGTGCGCACGCCGACCCGCCAGTGGCAGGCCATGGCCAGCTCGAGCCCGCCCCCGAGCGCGGTGCCGTGGATGGCGGCCACGACGGGCTTGGCGCCCTGCTCGATGGCCTCCAGCACCTGAGAGAGCGCCGGCTCCTGGGGAGGCTTGCCGAACTCCGTGATGTCGGCGCCGGCGATGAAGGTGCGCCCGGCGCAGGCCAGCACGATGGCGGCGACGGCGGGATCGCCGCCGGCCTGGCGCAGGCCGTCACGCAGCCCCAGGCGCACGTGGTGGCTCAGCGCATTCACGGGCGGGTTGTCGACGGTGAGCACGGCCACGCGGCCGCGACGGTCGAGGCTGACGGACTTGCTGATGGCTGTCATGGCGCTCCTCGTGTGGCGGGCAAGGTCGCCCTATGATACGCCGGCGAGGGGAGGAGCCGCTGGTGGACAAGCGCATCGACCCGAGCCCGCGCCTGACCCGCGACGGCTGTCAGCTCTGTCGGGCCGAGCGGATCACGCCCTGGTATCACGAGGACGAGGTGTGCTGGATCGCCGAGTGCGAGATCTGCGCCGTGCCCATGGTGGTCTGGCGCTGGCACGGCACGGCGCCGCCCGCCGGGGAGCTCGAGCACATGCGGCGGGCGCTCCACGAGGTCGCGGCGCGCGAGATCGGCGCGTTCTGGCTCGATGATCACATGCGCAACATCCCTGATCACTGGCACGCCCATGCCCGCCCGCAAGGCGGCTTTTTTGGCCGGCGGGCCGTCAGGTAACGGTCGTCGCACCTCACGCGAGCGGGGAGGTTTGGAGGGGGCGCGGGTCGTCGCACCTCACGCGAGCGGGGAGGTTTGGAGGGGGCG
>JBOHPM010000364.1:0-3923 GCA_050731715.1 Candidatus Rokuibacteriota bacterium | reverse complement strand
GCGCACGGCCAGGTGGCGGGGGCAGACTTCACGATCGCTCAGAAGAACAAGGCGTTTTCTGTCCGCCAGATCCCAATCAAGGTCGGGGATCGGATCACATTCGTGAACTCCGACAGCGTGACGCACAACCTCTTGTCGGAGACCAAGGGCGCCGAGTTTGACATCCGCCAGCCCCCGGGGCGTTCCGATACGGTGCGCTTCACGCAGCCCGGCACTGTCGTCGTCGAGTGCTCCATCCATCCCGACATGAGGCTCGAGGTGCTGGTGAGGCAGTGAGCCTCCTCGACCTGGTGCGGCGGCGCCTTCGCGTCAAGGTCATCGCCCTGATCGTCGCGATTCTGGTCGTGGGCTTCGGCCTGCTGGTGACCGTCAATATCCAGCGCGAGGCCCAGGTGCTCGTGGACGCGAACCAGGAGACCGCCCGGCTCCTCGCCGCCTCGATCCTCGGCAGCATTGAAAGCGGCATGCTCGAGGCGCGGCCGGACGTGATTCGCCGGCTCGTGGGGGACCTCAAATCGGAGCTCAAAGAGGTCCGTCGTCTCGACGTGTATCGCTCCAACGGGGTGGAGGCGTTCGCTGACCTCGAGACCCTGCAGAAGGTGGACCGGCTCGTTCGCCTGGACCCACAAGTGGTGGAGCGCATCACCCGGATGCGCCGGGAGCCGGGCGCCCGGATCAGCCATCCGTTGTTCACGCGCGCCGTCGAGACCGCCACCCCCCAGGAGGGCTACGAGTCTCTCGACGGTGGCCGCGTGCTGACGCTCTTCCGACCCCTGCCCAACCGCCGACGGTGCCAGGGATGCCACGGCACGGAGGAACAGGTCCGCGGCGTGGTGCGGATCAGCCTGGCCGTCGATAAGCTGGATGCGGAGCTCCGGGAGGCCCGGAACCGCCAGATCGTCATCGCCACGCTGACGATCCTCGGCGTGGCGGCCACGGTCGTCATGTTCCTGGGCCGGGTGGTCCTGAAACCGATCGCTCAGGTAGCGGCCGCGGCTCGGCGCATGGGCGCCCGAGACTTCGACGTGCGCATCGCGACGGCGAGCCGCGACGAGATCGGGGATCTGGGATCGGTCATCAACGACATGGCGGATCGCCTCAAGGCCGCGCGCGCCGACCTGGAAGCGCGCAATGCCGAGCTCGCGACCACCTTGCAGAACCTCACGGAGTCGATGAAGAAGGTCGAGCTGCTCGAGCAGCTCAAGGGCGAGCTGGCCAAGTTCGTGCCCGAGTCGGTCAAGCGCCTGCTCGAGCGGAATCCGGATGCCCGGGAGCTCGAGAAGCGCGAGGCGGATGTCTCCGTGCTCTTCCTCGACGTGGAGGGGTACACGCGGCTTTCGGAGCAGCTCCCGCCTCAGCGGCTCAATCGCATGATCCAGGATTACTTCTCGAGCTTCCTCGAGATCATTCGCGCGAACCAGGGCGACGTCAACGAGACCGCCGGCGACGGCCTCATGGTGATCTTCCAGAGCGAGGGGAACCACGTGCGCCACGCGCTGAATGCTGGCGCCGCAGCCTTCCAGCTCCACGCCAAGGTCGCCGAGCTGAACCGCGACTTCTCAGGAGTCTACCCGCCTGTCACGATCCACGTAGGGATCAACAGCGGGCCCGCCCTGGTCGGGGCCACCAAGCTCGACGCGGCGGGCGGGGGTCGCTGGACATTCACCGCCTCCGGGTCGACCACCAACCTCGCCGCGCGCATCGCGGGCCTGACCAAAGGCGGCGAGGTCAAGGTGGGGGCGGCGACGGCG
The DNA here is from genome assembly GCA_050731715.1 of Candidatus Rokuibacteriota bacterium. GTDB lineage: Bacteria > Methylomirabilota > Methylomirabilia > Rokubacteriales > CSP1-6 > 40CM-4-69-5. The sequence goes on along the minus strand of JBOHPM010000364.1, from coordinate 2,172 downwards.
GAGCGAATCAAGAGCCACTACGTGCTCGAGGACACGGGCGAGCACCAGCTGAAGAATGTCTCCCAACCGGTGCACGTGTTCCGTTTGGTACCCGCCGGGGTCTACCGCACGGTCACCCCCTGACGGAGGTGGAAGCGATCTCCTCGAGCAGTTGGGCCATCGACCGGTGCTCTCGAATCCCAAGCAGACGAAGGCCATCTAGGCGGGCAGCAGACCGATCACCGGGTCGAGGTGTCGGGGATCGGGCTTGAAGCCCACGCCGAGTCCGCGCACGACGGCGACGACGGCGTCGTTGAAGGGCGTCTTCACGCCTAGCCGACGGCCGTGCTCGCAGACGGCGCCGTTGAGGAAGTCGATCTCCGTCCGGCGGCCGCGCATGACATCCTGAAGCAGCGAGGGCCGGCCGCCGCCGCGCTTGCGCGCAATGTCGGCGATCTCGGTGAGTAGCTCCCGCAAACCCTTGCCTTCGTAGGCATCGACGAAGCGCTGGGCAGGTATGCCGTAGATCGGCTCCACCTCGTGGCCAGCGGCCCGCCCCACCATGATGCACTCGGCGCCGAGGTGGACCCCGACGGCCGATACTTTGGGGTCGAGCCGCACCTCCGCCGAGCCCAGGCCGGTGAGGCCTGCCAGCGGGTTGGCCATGCAGTTGATGGCGAGCTTGGACCAGCGCTCGCCGAAGAGATTGGTCGTGACCTGGGTCTCCGCGACCGCGGACATCAACGCGGCCAGCTCCCGGGCGCGGTCGGTGATGCGGCCGTCGTGCTCGCCGATCTTGAATCCGATCGTGCCGGTGTCAGTGCGTATGGCGTGGCCCGGCTCGTAGAACCCGGCGCCGATCGTGATGACGCAGCCCAGGGTGCGGTGCGTGCCGGCCACCGCCGCCACGCGCGTGTCGTTGAGGCCGTTCTGGAAGTCGACCACGACCCCCTCGGGCGCGAGGTAGGGCAGGGCCATCGCCGTCGCCCACTCCGTGTCGTACGACTTGACGGCGATGAAGACCGCGTCGAACGGCCGGGAGACCGACTGCAGCTCGTGGATGTGCAGCGCCGTGACCGGCACCAGGTGCCCGCCGCAGGTGCCGCTCAGGCGGAGCCCGACCTTCTTCATGGCCTCGACGTGCTCCGGCCACTGGTCGACGAGCGTGACATCGCGTCCCGCCCGCGTGAGCATCCCGCCCACCACACACCCGATGGCGCCCGCCCCGATGATGCCGATTCGCTGGATCATGCCGTCCCCTGTCCGTGTGACCTGGAGCGATCAGGAGCATAGCAGAACGGGGAGGGGCAGGGGCGACCGTCGGCGGCCCGCGTCATCTGCTATCATCGCGTGGTTCGCCCAGGAGCCCGTGATGAAGGTCGGCATCTTCCTGACGAATCAGCATCCGCTGGGCAGCGACATGGTCGCCGCCCAGGAAGGCCAGTACGTCATGGCGCGCCTGGCCCGGGATCGCGGCTGGGACGCCGTGGCGACGGGCCAGCACTATCTCAGCGAAGGGATGAGCCAGCTCCAGCTCATTCCGTTCCTGGCCCGGCTCGCCGCCGAGGCGGGCGACATGACGGGGGTCGCGGGGATCCTGCTGCTGGGGCTGCACAACCCGGTCGAGGTGGCGGAGTGCATGGCCTCGCTCGACGTCATCTGGCGGGGCAACTTCGTGTTCGGCGTGGGACTGGGCTATCGCGACGTCGAATTCGACGCCTTCAACGTCCCCAAGGGGCAGCGGGTCCGGCGCTTCGAGCAGTGTCTGGAGGTCGTCCGGCGCCTGTGGACCGAGGACAAGGTCACGCTCCAGAACGACGTCTGCACGCTGACGAACGTCACCCTGACCTGTCGGCCCGTCCAGCGCCCCCATCCCCCGATCTGGATCGCCGCCAACAGTGATGACGCCGTCCGGCGGGCGGCGCGCCTGGGGGACGCCTGGTTCGTGAACCCGCACGCCACCATGGCCACGATCAAGCGCCAGATGGCCGTGTACCGCGCGGAGCTGGCGCGCCTGCACAAGCCCGTCCCGCGCGTGCGCCCGCTCATCAAGGAGATCTTCTGCGCCCGGGACACCACCACCGCGCTGGAGGTGGCCGGGCCGTATCTCGCCAGCAAGTACCGCAGCTACGCCGCCTGGGGGCAGGACGCGGTCATGCCCGGCGACGAGACCTTCCATCAGCCGTTCGAATC